>DAMCDT010000105.1:0-11215 GCA_032058265.1 Tannerellaceae bacterium | reverse complement strand
GGGAAAGAAATCGTACGCGGTAAGTTTCTATTTGCAAGATGAAAGCAAAACATTAAATGATAAGCAGATCGATGCTATCATGAAAAAGATACAAACCAATCTCGAACAAAAAATAGGAGCACAACTCAGATAAATAACGATTAATGGTTAATGATTAACGTTAAATGAAATAATTAATCGTTCATCATTAATCAATAATCGTTCATCATTGATCATTAATCATTAGATAAAATGGGAAGAGCATTTGAATACCGTAAGGCAAAGAAGTTTAAACGTTGGGGAAACATGGCCCGCGTATTTACCAAATTAGGAAAAGAAATAACTATTGCGACCAAAGCCGGAGGATCTGATCCGGACAGTAATCCTCGTTTGCGTGTGTTAATGCAGCAGGCGAAGAAAGAGAATATGCCGAAAGAAAACGTTGAACGCGCCATCAAAAAAGCAACGTCAAAAGACTATACCGACTATAAGGAAATGAATTATGAAGGGTACGGTCCGTATGGCATAGCAATATTTGTAGAAACAGCAACTGATAATACCACCCGTACGGTGGCAAATGTCAGAAGTTACTTCAATAAGCATGGTGGTTCTTTGGGCACATCCGGGAGTTTGGAATTCCTTTTCGATCATAAATGTGTGTTCCATATCGTAAAGAAAGACGATATCTCTTTAGAAGATCTCGAACTGGAACTGATCGATTACGGCGTTGATGAAGTAGAAGAAGATGAAGACGAAATCGTTCTCTATGGCGAATTCTCTCAAAATTCAGCCATTCAAAAATACCTTGAAGAGAACGGATATGAAATCAATAGTGCTGAATTTATGCGTATCCCCAATGATGTTAAGGAAGTAACGCCTGAGCAGCGTGAGGCTGTTGAGAAACTGATAGATAAGCTGGAAGAAGATGAGGATGTGCAGAACGTCTTTCACAATATGAAAGAGGAATCCGAAACGGAAGCATAAAAACATAATTTAGGCGCAGATTACACAGATTAAACCGTTTTTAAGATTATAACTAATAAATATCTGTAAAATCTGCGAAATCTGTGCCTAAAGTAAATATCATTTCTTCAATAATTTACCTAATGCGCCTAGTACGTCTCCGGCAGGACTTGATTTAGTGGATGTACTGGCGCTGCTTGTATTATCTCCTGTAAACATTCCGATAAGAGAGCCGACATCAAGACCTCCGCTTTTACCACCGGATATTTTATTAGTTAATGTTTTCATTAACGTAGGTACAATGGCTGATGCTACGGCTGTAGCTGCCACTTTTGATATTCCAATTTTGGAACTTAACACATTTACAATAGTAGATGTAATACCATCCGTTAAGAAATTACTTCCTGTAGTCGCTTTGCTACCCCCTGTAAATAAATTAGTTAATTGAGATATGTTATCAGGAGTAATACTGTTTTGTAAGGTATTAGCAATTGCGCTGGTAGTTGTGTTGATTGCTTGTTCTTTTTTTTCTGTAGGGACTTCTTTACTCTTTGTTATAGCTTCTACGACGGGTCCTTTTACTAAATCCAAAATATTGTCTAACATACTTTTTCTTTTAATTGGTTAATATTTAATTATTAAAACGGGCAATAAAATTATGAATTTACTTTATCAATACCTAATATTATTTATTATTTTTGCATAAACAGTAATTCTATTGTACATAAAGTTGTATCTGTGTTACAAATAAAACAAGATATTATCACACGTATCAATAAAGGGGATGCCAAAGCTTTTGAACAGTTGTATTCCATTTTTTATGTTTATCTGTGTGCTGTAGCAACAAAATATATTTATAATCCGGAAATGGCTAAGGAGATCGTTAATGATGTTTTCCTGAATGTATGGAACAACCATGAATCGCTTACGCACCCGGTAAATGCCTACCTCATTAAATCTGTCCAGAATCGTTGTATAAATCATTTAAGGAAGAAACGTATTGAGGAATCTGCTTTGACGGATGTCCAGGAGCAATTGCTTTCTTTTCAGGAAGAATTGATCTCGCAGGAATCCCATCCATTAGCTATATTGGAAAACAAGGAATTTGAACAGAAGGTATTAAATGCTATAAATACACTCCCTGATAAATGCCGTAATATCTTTATTCAGCATATCTACCATAATAAATCATACGAGGAAATCGCTGAAACAAACCGCATAAGTTCAAGCACCGTTCGTGTTCAAATAAAAATAGGGCTAACCAAATTAAGAGATCAACTAGGGGATCTTTTTCTGTTATTAATGTTTTTTTTTAGATTTAATTAAAAAAATCACTTTTTCTTTAAACGGAATCATTAATTCTTGTGTATATATTTATACATAAGCTAACATTTACGACTTTTAACTTAATGGAAAACGATAGGATACAGACACTACTCTTTGCTTATTTCTCGGGTGAGTTATCCGGAAAAGAAGAGAATGAGTTGATGCAGTGGCTTCAATCAGATAATAACAATAAAATACTTGTGGCTAAAATGGCTGACTGGTGGGCAATGGCGCATGTGCCTCTTTTTATGTCTGATATGGAAACAGACTTTAAAGAGCACTTTAACAGCCTTGTTGACCCGGTTGTGCCATCGAAAAGGAAAAGATTTAAATTGAATTATTTAATAAGAATAGCTGCAAGTATTTTAATAATCTTAACAGTAGGATTAGGTTCTTACTATATTGGGAAAAATGCTGAAACTAAAAATAAGAGGATTGCCTATTATGAAACTATAGTCCCTAATGGATCAACGTCCAAAGTAATTCTTCCGGATAAATCGGTAGTATGGATCAATGCAGCATCTTCTCTTAAATATCATGAAGACGCTGACTTAAATATACGGGAAATAGCCTTGGAAGGAGAAGCTTATTTTGAAGTAGCTACCGATTCATTAAAACCATTTATCGTTAAGACTCAAGGGTTGGATATAAAAGTCCTGGGTACGAGTTTTAATGTCAGATCATATATGGATAATGAGGAGGTCGATATTGTCTTGGTATCAGGAAAAGTAAATATATCAATGGAAAATGCTATGAACGAAACTTTAACATTTAATCAAAAGCTATCTTATAATAAAGAATCAAAAGCAATTGATATATCTGTTGTACAAGGTACGGACTATACTACATGGACATCCGGAGGATTACGATTTAATCAGCAATCTTTTCCACAAATAGCCAAAGATCTGGAACGTAAATTTAATACACGAATAACTATCGAAAGCGATCATTTGAAAAAAGAAATATTCTCAGGAAGCTTTACACAGCAACATACATTGTATGATATTCTTCGTGAAGTTGATGTCGATAAAAAGTATAAATGGTCATACAGTGGAAATGAATTTATAATACGAGATAAATAATATAGAATGTCTAACTGCCAAAATGAAATTTGTTACGAATCAGAAAAAAACAAGAATTCCTTCACATTTTTAAAATGTGTGATTAAATCAAGAACATTAATTTATTAAATTAAATCTAACTTTCATGAACTTAAACTATTTTAAAAAGACAGCCAGAGCATTGGTTGCCGCCTCGTTGATGGCATGTATGCCATTTACGTCGGGCGTAGTTTCTGCTTCCGAGTTACAGACCTGTTATTTGTCTGTACAGTTGGAAAATGCTACACTAAAAGAGCTTTTCGATATAATTGAAGAAAAGTTCGACTACTCCTTCCTTATCAGGAATAACGACATTGATTTGAACGAGCGTGTAACGCTAGACATTACAAACAAATCAGTGGAAGAGATTCTTACAAACGCGCTAAAAAAACAAAATGCAAAATTCGAAGTAAATAATAACCGTATCATTATTTACAAATCATCTAATTCAAAACCGGCAAAAGTTGCTGAAGCACAAATCGCACAACAAACCATTAAAGTTTCAGGTACGGTAACAGATGCTGTAACAGGTGAGCCTGTAATTGGTGCAAATGTGATTGTAAAAGGGACAACCAATGGAACAAGTACCGATTTTGATGGAAACTTTGAACTGGAAGTTCCTGCTAATGCAACTTTGGTAGTTTCTTATATCGGATACCTGAGTACAGAAGTAACTGCTACTACCGCAAGAATGACGATCCGTATCAAAGAAGATACACAATCATTGGAAGAAATTGTTGTTGTAGGTTACGGTGTTCAGAAAAGAGAAAGTTTAACAGGTGCACTACAAACGTTGGATAATGAAAAACTAACTAATATTAGTGATCCTTCTATCCAAAATCTGATTGCAGGTAAAGCTCCTGGTGTGCTTGTTGCACCCGGTGACGGACGTCCGGGATCTGCAGGAAACATTATCATTCGTGGTAAAGCTTCTCTTAACGGAACGAGTGATCCATTATATGTAGTCGATGGAGTGATCGTAGGTAACAGCCCTGAATATGCTTCTGTTAACCCAATGGATATAGAGTCAATGACCATATTAAAAGATGCTGCTTCTACTGCTATCTATGGTTCACAAGGTGCCAATGGAGTAATCTTGATTACTACAAAGAGCGCTAAAGCCGGGGATAAAGTAACCGTTAATGCATCCGTCCGTGTAGGTTTCACAAAGCTTTCAAATGGGAAAGTAAATATGATGAATGGGGCTGAATTATATGATTTCTTCAAATCATTTTCAAACCAGGAAAGTATAAGTTTTACACGCTGGAATGAAAGTTTGAGAAACAGTAATTTCAGTTGGTGGGATCTGGCTACACAAACAGGGATTTCACAGGATTATAATGTATCAATTTCAGGTGGTACTGAAAAACTGAAATCGTATTTATCTGTTGGATATTTTGACGAAACTGCCGCTGTAAAAGGATACGATTACGGACGTTATAATTTCCGTTTACGTTCTGAATATAAGCCTTTTAATTTCTTAACTATCAAACCTTCTATTTCAGGAAACAAAAGAGATATTGATAATAGAGAATATAGCGTTACTGCTATGTATAAGAACTTACCTTGGGATAGCCCGTATATGGAAGATGGTTCTATAACTCCACATCGTTCAAGTACATGGGTCGATAATACCAATACTAATTATTTGTATGATTTACAATGGAATTATAATAAGTCGACTACTTACTCATTTATGGGTAATTTGGACTTTGATGTTAAAATAACAGATTGGCTAACCTTTGCTTCTGTAAACAGTTATAATTTCGATCAATGGCAGAGATTGTCATATCAGGATCCACGTTCAAATGCAGGTATGGGAGTAAATGGACGTTTGCAGGAAAATACCGACACACGCCAGCGCCGTTATACTAACCACATGCTTCGTTTTAACAAGACTTTTGATGTAAAGCATGCAGTAACAGCAGTCGCTGCTTACGAGTTTAATGATTACAGGTATAAAAGTGTTGAAGCTATTGGAACAGGTTTTATTTCAGGTTTCGAAATATTGGATGTAACTACTAAACCGGAAAAAGTAGGCGGAACTATAATTGAAGATGCTATGCAGTCGTTTCTTTTTAGAGGAACATACGCTTATGATAATAAGTACCTTTTTGAAGCATCTTTCCGTAGGGATGGAGCATCAAATTTTGGTGATAATGCCAAATATGGTAATTTCTTTTCTTTTAGTGGAGGATGGAACATCCATCGGGAGAAATTTATGGAAGATTATAGTTGGTTAGATCAATTAAAACTCCGTGCTTCCTATGGCTCTAATGGTAATCGTCCGGAAACAAGATATCCTCAATATGATTTATATGCTGTTGATGAAACATACAATAGATATAATGAACAACCTGGAGCTTTCATCAGTCAAATAGGTAACAGGGATTTAACCTGGGAAAAGACTTATACACTTGGTGTCGGTTTAGACGTTAGTGTATTTGACCGGGTTCGTGCTACTTTTGATTTCTATAATAAAGTAACGGATAATGTTTTACATAAGGTACCTACCTCCGCATATACAGGTGTAACAAGTATATGGCAAAATATAGGTGAAATACAAAACACTGGTTTCGAAATGACTTTAGGTGCGGATATTATCAGGAATAAAGACTGGTATTGGAGTGTTGACTTTAATTTGGGTACAAACAAGAATGAAGTCAAGAAGCTATATGAAGGTTTAGATCAGATCATTGAAGATAACTTTGGTGGTCCGGCGGGAAGTATTTCAAGGATTGTTAAGCCGGGACATAATATCGATACTTGGTATACACGTGAATGGGCAGGCGTTAATCCTGATACAGGTGCGCCTCAATGGTATAAAACACAAGACGGAGAACGCGTGATAACTGAAACTTACAGTCAAGCAGACCAGGTGATATTGGGTACATTTACGCCGGATCTGTTCGGTGGATTTTCTACCAATTTAGCTTGGAGGAATATTGATTTGAATGCAGTATTTACCTATTCAATTGGAGCTGAGATATATAATTATTCGCGTCAGGAATATGATTCGGATGGTACTTATACAGACCGTAACCAGATGAAACTTCAGAAAGACTGGAGCCGCTGGGAAAAACCAGGTGATATCGCGACTCATCCTTTACCAGCGTATGGTAATCAATCTAAAGCAAATATGGTTTCTTCCCGTTATATCGAGGATGCGGATTATTTAAAACTTCGTAGTTTGACTATCGGTTACAATTTCTCATTACCGAAATATTATATTTCTAATCTTAGATTGTTCTTTACGGCAGAAAATGTCTTCACAATTACGCCATTTTCCGGTGTTGATCCTGAACCGGCAGTAAGAGTACTCACTGATGGCAGAAAAGTGGTGACTAATGTGACGAGAGCTGACCCTTATCCTATCACCCGTAAGTTTTTGTTTGGTCTTAATATCACTTTATAAAAAATGATACACATGAAAAAAATAATTATATTATTCATAGCTTCAGTCTGTATATTAACAGGCTGTGATATTGAAAGATTACCTTATACAGCTTTGGATGCAACAACTATTAAAGATGATCCGGAAGCTTCATTGGAATCTTTGTTAAATGGTTCTTATGCTTATTTGAAAGAATGGGCAGATCCTATGCACCGTTGTGGTGAATATGCCGGTGATAATATGATGATCCGTGGTTCTTCTACAGATGCGTTTTATGAGTTTATATCTTATGCTCGTACCCCTAATAATGGACGTCTACAAAATTTTTGGGATCGTAGTGCGAAGGTTATAGCTCAAACATCGAACATAATGAATTATGTTGCGGAAGGACAATCTGATGAAATTGACCAAAAGTTAGGAGAATGCTATTTTATCAGGGGATTATGTTACTTCTATCTGGTTCGTGCGTATGGAAGACCTTATTATCAAAATCCTGAAACAAACTTAGGAGTTCCTATTGTGAATGGTTCGACAGATAATGTATTTGATCCGTTACCTGACCGTTCTACAGTGAAAGAAGTGTATGATCAGATCATTCAGGATTTTAATAAATCCATTGAAATGATTAATGAAAATAACGGCCCTATATTTGCTTCAAAGGAAGCTGCCTGGGCTATATTATCCAGAGTATATTTATATATGAGCGGTACCTTTGATAGCCCAAATCAGGAATATGCCCGGTTGGCTATAGAATATGCGGATAAAGTAATCAACTCCGGAGTATACACTTTATTGGATCGCGAAAACTTTATGAAATATAATACATTCATACCTGAAAATAATAAAGAAACTATTTTTGCAATTAAGCGTGTAGCCTCTGAATTTTCAGGCGATGACCATTATTACGGTGTGGGTGGTATGTACGGTGTTATTGGAGGCATGGGCTGGGGAGAAATGTTTGCCAGCGCCAAATACATTCGTTTATTGGATGAAACCGGACGCAATGATTGGTATAATGGTAAAATAGTAGATGCACGTGCCGCTTTCATTGAGCCGGCATATTTTGAAAGGGATTCAATGGTTTTCCGTTTCATCAAGAATGTTTACAATGATGCCGGTGTTCATACGAATTTCAATTATGTTCAGGCTAAAGTCCAGATAAACGGAAATACCGCTACTGCAGTAGAAGTGGATGGAGACAATACTCATAATTTAACGCTTAAACCTGTAGATACGGAACAAGGTATTTGGTCAGTAGATTATAGGGACGGTAATACATACACAGGATATATCGACCAATTTATAACGTTAAATAGAGCTTATCCAAGATTCTTTATATCAAAATGTTCACGTGAAGGAGAAGATTCTCACTTACATTCGCCGGTTATTATCCGTTTAGGAGAAGTTTATTTAAATAAGGCGGAAGCTGCGGCTAAATTAGGTGATTATGGTACAGCTTTAACGGCATTGAATGTTATTCGCGAACGTTCATTGCCTGGAAAAGGATATACTTCTTTAGATGCGACTAATGCAGAAGAAAGGATTGAAAAAGAACGTACATTAGAATTAGCATTCCAGGCTGAACGGAGCTATGATGTGTATCGTAATGGCCGTTCACTGACACGTATGTATCCGGGTCCGCATAACGCGATGGAAGAAATAATGCCTAACGACTACCGTGTGATTTATTTTATCCCGCAAAATGCTATTAATTCATGGCCGGGCACATTGACACAAAACCCGACATCCAATTAATTAAATTAATTAACTAATATATGCTCAGTCATCAATACAGTATGCTTTTGGTGGCTGAGCATAATTTTTAAAAACAGAAAAGTATGGAAAACACACGTCGTTCTTTTATTAAAAAAATGACAGTTGCCGGTATTGGTACTGCCGGTGTGGCTTTAAGTAATACTGCCGCCGCGGCTGTGGCGGGAACTACGGAGCCTCAAAAAAAGAAAGCCGTTGCGAAAGATGATGGTAAACTTCGCTTTGGTTTTATTGGTACAGGTTCAAGATGCCAGGAACATATTAATAACGTATTGGCTATTCCTGATAACAAGATTGTTGCTATCTGTGATATCCAACAAGGCCCTATTGACAGCACGTTGAAGCATATTGCTAAATTTAATGTTCCCGCTCCAAAAGTTTATAAAGGAGGAGAACGTGAATTTGAAAAGATGCTTAACAATGAGGAATTTGATTGTGTGATCATTGCCAGCCCATGGGAATGGCATGTACCAATGTCGGTAGCTGCCATGAAAGCAGGCGTTCCGTATGTTGGGGTAGAAGTATCTGCTGCAAATACTGTTGAGGAATGCTGGGATCTTGTCAATACTTCCGAAGCTACGGGAAGCCATCTGAACATCATGGAAAACGTTTGTTATCGCCGGGATGTGATGGCCGCCTTAAATATGGTGCGACAGGGATTATTCGGTGAATTATTACATGGAACATGCGGATATCAACATGATCTACGGGATGTGAAATTTAATGACGGTAAACATTATACTTATCAAAAAGGCGGAGATTTACGGATGGGGCCGACTGCTTATGCAGAAGCGCAATGGCGTACGCAACACTCTATTACCCGTAACGGAGATGTATATCCTACCCATGGAATCGGACCGGTAGCAAACTGCATGGATATTAACCATGGAAACCGTTTTCTTTCTCTATCCGCAATGGCAACGCAAGCCCGTGGATTACATAAATTCATAGTTGACAATGGCGGCCCAAACCATGAATATGCCAAGATTAACTTTAATTTAGGTGATATCGTGACTTCCATGATCAAATGTGCTAATGGCCAAACCATTATTGTTACTCATGACACAAACTCTCCTCGTCCGTATTCATTAGGTTTCCGTGTACAAGGTACAGAAGGTTTATGGATGAACGATGGACAACATGTATACGTCGAAGGACAGTCAAAGCCTCACCGCTGGGACGAATCTGAAGAATGGTTCAAAAAATATGATCATAAACTCTGGAGTTCATTAGAGGCCAAAGCAAAAGAGGCAGGCCATGGCGGCATGGACTTTATTATGATGTATGACTTAATCGATGCCATCCGCAATAAAAAACCTGCACCGATGGATTGCTATGATGCGGCAGCATGGAGCGCCATATCAGGATTATCCGAGATGTCAATTGCACGCGGCGGAGCATTGGTTGATTTCCCCGACTTCACACGTGGCCAATGGATACACCGCAAACCGAAGTTTGCTTTGTGAAAAATTAGTGCTGAAAATGGTTGTTATTTTGTTTAATCATAAAATTTAAATAACATGAAAAAGAACATTTTATATTTATTATTATTATTAACCACATTAAGTTGTAATAATAATTTAGAAGAGCCAGAAATTGAACCAATTACTCGGTCAGGTAATTCTGGATATACTCTATTTCAAAATATTAGTCAAAGCAGAACAAATCAAGGAGATCATCATATTACAGGTGAGATATATTGTCCTGCGGCAGCAGACTATGAATTTATTTTTGCATATAATGGAGATTCTAGAGTTGAATATTATGCACATTCACTATCATTACTAAACATTTTACCATGGAATGGGGATGGAAGTACTTTCCGGACTTTTACATTAAGATTAAAAAAAGGTATAAATGTATTCCATGTGGGAGTTGAATTTACACATAATGATCAACCCGGAGAGGCTAAATTAGTTATACGGAAAATTAATGGAAGCAATTTAGGCACAGAAATGGGATATGTTGATTTAACAGCGCAAGGGGTTGGTAAGAATTTATATGAAGATCCTGGGACTACTGAGCATCATTGGAGTTGTTCTTATTGTGGGTTTTCTTTAAATTCTATCTATTCTAATTATTGTAATTCGTGCGGAAGACCAAAAGGAAATTGATGATAGGTATTACATTATTTGTATAAATGTATTCAACCATTTTTAGCACAAACAAGGCTGTCTCATAATAATTGAGACAGCCTTTCATTATATGATTTACTCAACACATTTATATTACAATAATTAAATACAATAAGTGAGAAATTAATCATTACAATTAATTAATTAAGTTATTGTGCAATAGTTCGTTATATTTTCCTTTATTTGGCGATATTTATGCTGCTTGATATGTTGCTATTTCAATTAGCTCCCCCACAAGTTTAGCATTTATCTTTCTGTTCGGCTTATAGCCAGAGAGTTCAAAAAATCTTTTGAGTATATATGAATTGTATATCAATGACTTAATGGCACTCATTGATAATATTATATCGTTTTCTTTGATCATGACCTTAGCTGTATTGACGGCTGTAAAAGATAGGTTAAATGCAAAATCCAGTCGTTTTATATTCCTGGCTTGTGAATGGTTCAATTCTGTAAATTGTTTTGCATCTCTAAAGCAAAACTCAATTTGGAATCGTGTTTTGTAGTATTCAATGACATCTTTCCCACTCATGGTTACATCTGTT
>DAMCDT010000104.1:3194-11224 GCA_032058265.1 Tannerellaceae bacterium | reverse complement strand
CGGAGGCGTTAGCACTGTTGCAGTAAAAAAGATGGCAATGAATGCGGATGTCTTCAATGATATCATGATTGCTACCCGAACAAAGAGTAAAGCAGATGTTATTGCAGGAGATATTAAAAACATACAGGTGCAGACGGCTCAGGTTGATGCTGACAAAGTAAACGAACTGGTTGCTTTATTTAAAACCTATCAACCGGACCTTGTCGTAAACCTTGCTTTGCCTTATCAGGATCTATCCATTATGGATGCCTGCCTCGCGTATGGTGTCAGCTACTTGGATACGGCTAATTACGAACCTCTCGACGAAGCAAAATACGAATACAGCTGGCAATGGGCGTATAAGGAGAAGTTCGAGAATGCAGGCCTTACCGCTATCTTGGGATGTGGGTTTGATCCGGGCGTTACCAGTATCTTTACGGCTTACGCCGACAAACACCATTTCGACGAGATAAATTACCTCGATATCGTAGATTGTAATGCGGGAGACCATCATAAAGCTTTCGCAACCAACTTCAATCCTGAAATAAATATCCGCGAGATTACGCAACGCGGCAAGTATTACGAAAACGGCGAATGGAAAGAAACCGATCCGCTGACTGTTCATAAAGCACTAAACTATCCGAATATCGGCCCGAAAGAATCGTACCTGATGTACCACGAAGAGCTGGAAAGCCTCGTAAAGAACTTCCCGACTATCAAACGTGCCCGCTTCTGGATGACCTTCGGACAAGAGTATCTTACGCACCTTCGTGTAATACAGAACATCGGAATGTCGCGGATCGACCCGGTAACGTTCAACGGAGTAGAGATCGTTCCTATCCAGTTCCTGAAAGCCGTATTGCCTAACCCGGGCGATTTAGGAGAAAATTATACCGGAGAGACATCGATCGGTTGCCGTATCCGCGGGATAAAAGACGGGAAAGAGCAAACCTATTACATTTATAATAATTGCAGCCACGAAGCAGCTTATAAAGAAACCGGCGCGCAGGCGGTAAGCTATACAACGGGCGTACCGGCTATGATCGGGGCGAAACTGTTCTTACAGGGTATATGGAAAAAACCGGGCGTTTGGAACGTGGAAGAGTTCAATCCTGATCCTTTCATGAAAGAACTGAATGAACAAGGTTTGCCGTGGCATGAGTTATTCAATGTAGATCTAGAACTTTAATGCCCAATATCTATAAGATACTACGCATTAGTTCCCTGATAAAGAATAAACGGCTGAAGCTTTTAGGCGTTTGGGTATTCCACATATTAGGCAAACGGTATATCGGCATCTTTTTTGATCCGGTGCTTGCTTGTAACCTCCGTTGCAAGATGTGTTATTTCAGCGATGATGAACGGCGGAAAACATTCCGGGGATCATTCAGTTTTGAAGACATCGAACAGATCGGTAAGGCTTTCTTTCACCGGGCATTGAAGTTTCAGATCGGATGTGGAGCCGAACCTTCTTTGCACAAAGACCTGATAAAGATCATTACATTAGGCAGGCAATATAAAATTCCCTATATTTCCCTGACAACAAACGGGAACTTAATCGATAAGGAAAAACTGACGGAAGCCGTAAAAGCCGGGCTGGACGAAATAACTCTTTCGGCTCATGGAATGACAAAAGAGACGTATGAAAACCTTATGGCAAATGGAAAGTTTGTGTTATTCCAACGATTACTGGCAGATATTTCCGAAGTAAAAAAGCAATATCCTGGCTTTCGTTTACGTATTAACTATACCATTAACAACGACAACATGGATGAGTTGAGCCGGATATGGAAAGTAGCAGGCGACGTAATGGACGTATTACAGGTACGTCCTATTCAAAAGATCGGGGAAACGGAATACTCTGACTTTGATCTGACGAATATCTACCAGCGATATGATACGGTTTTCGTTCCGTTGATTGAAGAATGTAAGAAAAGGAATATCATTTGCCTTGTTCCCGAAAAGGAAAACATTATCATGCTGGAGAATGATCAAACGGATGACAACTTTGAGCAGGCCACCTATTTTTATGTATCCCCCAGAGGATGCTGGAAAGAGGATTTCGATTACAAGACGGATACTTTCGAATCGTATTCCAAAAAGCATCATCTCGGGAGACAATTACTTGGAAAAGTTTTTGAGAAGAAGAAAACCCGTAAAGTTGACGTCACCCGTAAAATGAATTATAATATTAAATAAATAAAGACAATGGCAATACAGGTTGGAGACAAGGCTCCCGAAATACTGGGACTTGACCAGAATGGAAAAGAAATAAAGCTGAGTGATTTTAAAGGGAAGAAACTGGCGCTTTATTTCTACCCAAAAGATAACACAAGCGGATGTACAGCCGAGGCATGCAGCCTGCGGGATGGTTATCAGGACTTGCGAAAAGCAGGCTATGAGGTAATAGGCGTTAGTAAAGACAGTGCGAAGTCGCACCAAAACTTTATAGAAAAACACGAACTGCCTTTTAATCTGATCGCTGATACGGATACTAAATTGCAGGAACAGTTTGGTGTCTGGGCAGAGAAAAGTATGTATGGCCGTAAGTATATGGGAACACTGCGTACCACCTTCCTTATCAACGAAGACGGTATCGTGGAAAGAATCATCGGTCCGAAAGAAGTAAAGACTAAAGATCATGCAAATCAAATCCTTAACAAATAAATAACAATGGCAAAAAAAGAAAACGAAACAAACATGGAAGAGACTGGTAAATCAGCAGCAAATGCTGACAAATTAAAAGCGCTCCGCGCCGCAATGGATAAGATCGAAAAGACCTACGGAAAAGGTTCGATCATGAAGATGGGCGACGAAAAAGTAGAAGAAGTAGACGTGATCCCCACTGGGTCTATTGCCTTAAACGCCGCGTTAGGCGTTGGCGGTTATCCAAGGGGACGCGTGATTGAGATATACGGCCCGGAATCATCCGGTAAAACAACTTTGGCAATCCATGCTATTGCCGAAGCACAAAAGGCAGGAGGCTTAGCGGCTTTCATAGACGCGGAACATGCTTTCGACCGCTTCTACGCTGAAAAATTAGGGGTAGATATTGAAAACTTATATATATCTCAACCCGACAATGGCGAGCAGGCACTTGAAATTGCCGAACAATTGATCCGCTCGTCTGCTGTGGACATTATCGTGATCGACTCTGTTGCCGCCTTAACTCCTAAAGCTGAAATTGAAGGAGACATGGGCGATAGCAAAATGGGATTACAAGCCCGCCTGATGTCGCAGGCATTACGAAAACTAACGGCAGCAATCAACAAAACGAACACAACCTGTATCTTCATCAACCAATTGCGTGATAAAATCGGCGTTATGTTTGGTAATCCGGAAACAACTACCGGTGGTAACGCTCTTAAATTCTACGCTTCCCTTCGCTTAGACATCCGCCGTATCGGACAATTAAAAGACGGCGACGAAGTAAAAGGAAACCAAGTACGCGTGAAAGTGGTTAAAAACAAAGTGGCTCCTCCTTTCCGCAAAGCCGAATTTGATATTATGTTCGGTGAAGGAATCTCCCACGCCGGTGAAATAGTAGATCTGGGTGCAGACCTCAACGTAATCAAGAAAAGCGGTTCATGGTACAGCTACAACGATACTAAATTAGGACAAGGCCGCGATGCCGCTAAACAGTGTATTGCCGATAATCCCGAACTGGCTGAAGAACTATCCGCTTTGATATTCGAACAACTGAAGTAATTCAATTGAAAATGGAAAGTTGAAAATGGATAACGAATATATTTCTCATTTTCAATTTTCAATTTTCAATTTTCAATTCTATGCCCTATAAAGATAAATACCGTATCCTCTGTAATATGGAAAGTAGTTTGCCGATCTTTTCACGGGATTGGTGGCTGGATACGGTTTGTGGTAATGATAAATGGGATGTTTTGCTGGTTGAAGAGAAAGGACGTATCCTGGCAACGATGCCTCTGTATGTACCTGTTTCGGGAATGGTTTCAATGCCTCCTTATACTCAAACGATGGGGCCGTGGTTTGCTTTGGATTCTCCTGACACGAAATACACAACTGTTTTAGGCAGGAGGCAAGCTTTATCGAAAGCGCTCATTGAAGGACTGAAAGAATATGATGTTTTCCTGCAAAACTTCAACTATTTCATTACGGACTGGCTTCCTTATTATTGGGAAGGATTTAAGCAAACGACCCGCTATACCTATCTGCTGGAGAACATCTCCAATACCGATGCCTTATGGGATAATATGAGTATCAATATCCGCCGGAATATAACAAAAGCGAAAGAAAAAGCCTTTATCAGCGTAAAACGGAGTATTCCTATTGAAGAATTCTTACAGATATATTCACTCACCTTCGAACGTCAACATGAAAGAGCTCCTTCTCTGGATATTTTAAAAAAACTGATCAATATTTGCCGCGAACGGAAACAAGGAGACCTTTGGGGCGGTTATGATCAGGAAGGCAGGCTTCATGCGGTAGCTTTTATTGTCTGGCAAGACAGTTGTGCTTATTACCTTGCCGGAGGAGGTGATCCTTCCTTACGGTCATCTGGTGCACACAGCCTTGTTATGTGGGAAGGAATACAAGCTGTTTCCCGGTACACGGATACGTTCGACTTTGAAGGTTCCATGATCCCCGGCGTTGAACGCTTCTTCCGAGAGTTTGGTGCGAGACAAACGCCTTTCTTTACAATATCGAAAGGAGAAAAGAGTTTATTACAAAAGGTCCGGATGAAAATGGGTTTATGAAACGAGCATGTAAGAACTATCCGCGAAGGCGATTAAAACTTACCGCGAGTTCCATTGCTACCTTTTAAATATTTATTCCTATGAAAAAGGTTATATCTTATATTACTAAGTTTCTTATAAAAGGGAATAAGGCAGCCGAACTTAGCTGTCTTGTCGGTTATGTTTCCGACCCACGGGAATTTCACCGTTACAGTCTGGTCATCCTCCCTTCAACCTTTTTCAATGAGCAGGTGTATGGAACGCCTGCGTCGATGCCTTCCCTCCCTTTACAGGAAATAGAAGGAGTCCCTTTGTTGTTCGGTACTTCTAAGATAGAATGGCACAATACTACGCTCGTTGTACATGCGGATATAATAGCCAGCGCCTATTTCTTGTTATCAAGATATGAGGAGATCCGCCACCGCGATCTACGTGATGAGCACGGACGTTTCCCCGGAAAGGAATCTTTACCCTATAAAGCAGGCTTCCTCGATCGTCCTATCGTTGACGAATATGGAAAGCTTTTACGCAATTGGCTACGACAAACCGGAGTTCATATTCCCGAACGAGAACCATGTATCCGGAAAATCTGGCTAACACATGATGTGGACGCCCCTTTCTTTTGCCGTTCCTTCCGTAACTTAATCCGCGAAACTATTAAAGGTAACAGAACGGCCAAAGCATGGGGAATATTTAACGGCCCGTTGGAAGAAGATCCTTTCTATACATTCCCCTGGATATTAGAACAAGATATGTCCGTTCAGGAAGCTTTGGGAAAGAAACGATGTGCTTCCCTCTTCTTCTTGAAGTCCGGTGGAAAAAGTAAATATGACAAACCTTATTACAGTTTGCAGTCGACAGACGGTAGTACCTTATTGACTTTATTGAAATCAAAGGGAGGCATTGTCGGATTACACAGCAGTTATGATGCTGGGCTGAATCCGTCTTTAATAAACAACGAACGGGAATCTTTGGAAAAAGTCACCAAACAATCTATCCGTCATAACCGTCATCATTACTTGGCTTCCCGCGAACCGGAAGATATGACGTGGCTGGAAGGAGCGAAGATCACCGACGACTTTACGATGGGCTATTCTGATGTAGCCGGCTTCCGTCTGGGAACATCTCACCCCGTCCGGTGGATAAATCCTGTAAACAGGCGCCTTTCTTCAATTACCTTGCATCCTTTAACAATGATGGATGTTTCACTGAGTCATGAGAAATATATGAACATGGACTATGATGAAGCATTTGCCCATGCGCTCAAACTGATCAATCAGGTTGAAAAGGCAGGCGGAGAGTTGATATTGCTTTGGCATAACGATATACTCACTACAGCCATTGAACGGAAAGGATATGCAAAGTGGCATAAAGACTTTTATGCTGCCCTAATGGCCGAATTAAAGAAAAGATGAAAATACTTATCCTTTGTGATATGTTTCCTCCGGCATTTGCTCCACGGATGGGATACCTTTGCAAATATCTTTCTAAAGCCGGATGGCATCCTGTTGTCGTTACAGAGCAAATAAATGAAGATATGTTTTTATTCCTTACCGGATATGCAGAGGTAACCTACATAAACTATTACAAAGCGACGGGAAAGATTAGTAAAAAGTTAGAATGGCTGTACGTCTTTATTCTTGATTTCCTTTTCAATTATAAAGACAGGAAAATGGTTAATGTAGCCTCGCGATTGCTTAAAGAAAATCAGTTTGATGGCATTTTGGGAGCTGCTTACCGCACATTCCCTTTACCTGCAGCCAGTAAATTAGCCAAACGTTTTAAAATACCTTTTATCGCTGATACAAGAGATATTATCGAGCAGTACGCTTCGCATGAATATATCTCCCGTCCATTCCATACATTTCCGTGGCTGGATAAACAGATCATCAGAGTGTTTCGCCATAAACTTTTAAGTGGACGCAACAAAGCATTACGCTCGGCCAATTGTGTGACGACCGTTTCTCCCTGGCATGTGGAAATGATGAAACAGTATAATCCGCACGTTGAATTAATTTACAATGGATACGATCCGGAATTGTTTTATCCGGAACAGATCACAACAAAGCAATTTATTCTAACATACGCGGGACGCTTGGTCAGTTTAGGCACCCGTGATCCCAAACCATTGTTTGAAGCCATTACTTTACTGGCTAAAGAAAACAAAATAAGTCCGCACGATTTTCGAGTAAAATGGTATGTAGACGATCCATCATGGCAAACGATCTATCCATTAACGCAGGAATATGGAATAGAAGAGTATATGGATTATCCCGGTTATGTCGCAGCAGATAAGATACCAGCCATTATGAACCGCAGTTCTATCCTTCTACAATTAGCTAATAATACAGCTAACGACGGGCCTAAAGGCATTATGTCGACTAAACTTTTCGAATCCTTTGCCGTAGAGAAGCCCATGTTGTGCGTCCGCAGTGATGAAAGTTATCTGGAAGAAACAATCCGGCTTGCCAATGCCGGGGCCTCAGCCCGTACGGCAAAGGAGGCTTACGATTTCATTTACCGGCATTATTTGGAATGGAAAGAGAAAGGCTTTACGACGGTGAATATAAACCGGGAGTTTGTTGAAACTTTCTCCCGAAAAAGGCAGGCTGAACAATTTATGCATATATTTGCCGAACTGGCTCAAAAGAATACGACTAAAGAATAAATGGATCCGTATTTAAATATAATCGCGCTTAATACTCCTTACCCTCCCAATTACGGTGGAATCATCGATATATATTATAAACTGGAGTCTTTACATAAACTGGGTGTAAAGATTATACTTCATTGTTTTGAATACGAGCGCCCTCCGGCAAAAGAACTGGAAAGCATTTGCGAAGAAGTACATTATTATAAACGGCGGACAGGGCTTATTGCTAACTTATCTCTCCTACCCTATAATGTGTTTAGCAGGAAACATCCTCAACTCATCGTCAATTTGCTTAAAAACGACCATCCTATCTTATTTGAAGGGTTACATTCCTGTTATTATATCAATGATAAACGTTTAAAAGACAGATTAAAAATATTCCGGGAAGCCAACATTGAGCATGATTATTACCGTTCTTTAGGAGAAGCATCTTTCTTGTCAATAAGTAAAGTTTTTATGTTTGTTGAAGCTTGGAAGTTTAAACGTTATCAGAAAGTATTATCATACGCCGATTTGATGTTGGCTATATCTTCCAAAGACCAAACCTATTTACAAAAAGAGTTTCCTGATAAAAAGGTTGCATTTATTCCGGCATTCCATTCAAACGATAAGATAACCATTCAGCCTGGACAATCCGGTTTTATTCTTTATCATGGTAAGCTGTCTGTTATTGAGAACGAACAGGC
>DAMCDT010000104.1:0-3184 GCA_032058265.1 Tannerellaceae bacterium | reverse complement strand
GTTAAAACATTCCTGTATTATAGCCGGAATGGATCCGTCACAGAAGATAATGGATGCAGCTGCCCCCTTCACTCATATACAAATAGTAGCAAATCCTTCTTCAGAACGAATGAATCAACTGATACGGGAGGCACAAATACATGTATTAATTACTTTCCAGGATACAGGTCTTAAGCTTAAATTACTGAATAGTTTATTTGCAGGCCGTCATATTGTAGTAAACTCTCTTATGCTGGCTGGTAGCGGATTGGATAAGTTGTGTCACAAAGCTGATACTCCGGAAGAAATGGTTTCCATATCCAACCGCTTAATCGACCTTCCTTTTACAACGGAAATGGTTCGCGAACGGCAAGATTTCTTAATACCTGCTTATTCAAATGAATACCAGGCTAAACGCTTATATGAAATGATCTATGAAAAAACGCTCTTTTGATAAGTCTATTCCCAAATGTTTTGCTGCTTATTTACGGTCTATCGATTATAACAGCTTACAGTTAAGCGATTATAATATACGTTATATCAACCGGATGCTTCCGGTTATGGAATATTACATGGATATTTATTACCGTTGCCTGACGGAAGGGATCATTTCCACCGGAATGGATGCGAAAGATATTACTTTAATCGATTATGGCGGCGGAAGCGGTTTTTTGAGTCTTTTTGCCAAAAGGTTAGGAATAGGCAGGGTGATTTATATAGATATTAATCCGCTTTCCGTTGAAACTATTTCGATCTTAAAAGCATTTATAGGGATGGGTCCTGACGAAATCCTTACAGGAAGTTCCGATGTCCTTGCCGATTGGTGCCTTGCTTCGCGTATAGAGCCTCAATTACTTCTCGCAACCGACCTGATTGAGCATATTTATAATCTATCCGATCTCTTTGGAGATTTGAATAAGATCAACAAAAAGATGGAGTTAATTTTCACTACAGGCTCCAATCCTTATAATCCTATCGTTAGAAAGCGTTTACAACGATTCATGCAAGATTGTGAATCGGGCGCAATAGTCTCTCCTAATTACTACACCCGGCGTAAAAATTTTATTCGTCAGAATTATCCTGATCTCACTAACGAACAAGTAGACGCATGGAGTAATGCTACCCGCGGACTAACGTACGATGACATTTTAAGGGCTATCGGTATGAACTATTTACCGACTCCCGATGATAAATATAATACGTGCGATCCGGAAACAGGCAATTGGGCGGAACGTATTCTTTCAATTGATCAATATAAAGAAATGCTCGAACCATTCAATTATAATCTATACGTAAGAAAAGGATTTTATAATACACACCGTTCTAACCCACTGGTTACTTTAGTCTGTAAATGTTTGAATATGATGATCCGCTACACCGGGCGCATGGGGCTCTATATATCCCCTTTTATCATTCTACACGGAAAAAAACGATAGCCCACTTACTTGAGAATGATGTACGTTATATAAAAAAAGAAGTACGTAAAATTCCAGAATGATTTGCATCATTTGAAAAGAATTAAATAATGAAAGGAGGTGTTTAGCAATACCTGCTTTCTTATTGATGGTTGGTTAGTAAGATTTGTATTTGGTCAGCCAGTTTATTAAACGAGGGAGGACATTCTGCCGAACCTTTACTATAAATGGAGATGCGCTTTTCTTTTCCTTTCGATTTGAAATAAATCGTATTTAAAACACGCTCATCAGCCGATCTGTATATATCTTCCTTTTTCAGGAAATTACATTTGGCGAGGAGTTTTCTAATTTCTTTAAAGTCATTGTCCGCCAGCTTTCCTTCATATATTACACGATTATTACCGATTTCTTCGGTAGTGCACTTTTCTATTTTATATGCTTTACTATTATCTAAATATAATATATGTTTTTGTCCATTAGAATCTTCCATACTATAACTGAAAGAGAACTCTTTCAATGGATTTCTTAATTTAAAATACAATACCGCTAATGCTGTAGATACAGTTGAAATAACAATCATAGGTCTTATAGTCAATTAAATTACGGGCTATTAACCAGGTACAAAACTAATGAAAATATCTAACATTCAAAAAAGAGGAATACCTACATATAGGTATTGGGCTTCTATCTTTATACCGTATCTTTGCATTACAATTGAGAAATTATGAGATTATCTGAACTTCATACCGGTGAAAAAGGAGTAATTGTCAAGGTAATGGGGCGCGGAGGATTCCGTAAGCGCATTATCGAAATGGGATTTATCAGAGGAAAAGAAGTTGTTGTTGTACAGAACGCCCCACTGAAAGACCCTATCCATTATAAAGTAATGGGTTACGATGTATCGTTACGCCGGAGTGAAGCCGCTTTGATCGAAGTTATTAGTGTCGCTGAATTTGAAAAGAATCAAACGGCTGATAAACAAACGCAACGGTCTGCCGATTCTTATATCACTTCATTGGAAAAAGACATACGTTCTGCGGCCATTGAAAAAGGCAAGATCATAAACGTTGCTTTGGTCGGAAATCCTAACAGTGGAAAAACAACGCTTTTTAACCATGCTTCAGGCGCACACGAACATGTAGGCAATTACAGCGGCGTTACGGTTGACGCGAAAGAAGCTACTTTTAAACAGAACGGATATATTTTTAAGATTGTCGATTTACCCGGAACTTATTCCTTATCTGCCTACTCTCCTGAGGAACGCTATGTCAGGAAACACCTGAATGAAGAACATCCTGACGTAGTCATTAATGTAGTCGACGCGTCTAACCTTGAACGTAACCTCTATCTTACTTCCCAGTTGATCGACATGGATGCGCGCATGGTAATCGCCCTGAATATGTTCGATTCCTTGCAGAAAAAAGGAGATAAATTTGATTACGATACACTTGCGGGCATGATCGGCGCTCCCATCGTTCCCACAGTCAGTAAAACTGGCGCCGGTATTAAAGATCTCTTTGACCGTGTCATTAAAGTATATGAAGAAGAAGACCCGGTGATCCGCCATATTCATATAAACTACGGAGAAGATCTCGAAAAAGCAATCACGAACGTAAGACATGCTTTAAAAGACAATTGTAACGTATCCAAAGGGATCTCAAAAAGATATGTTGCCATGAAATTGCTTGAAGGCGATCCCGAAATGGATGCTTTCGTACAAGCTTTGCCCGGCGGAGACATCGTGTTACAAGAACGTGATGACAATGTCGTCCAGATTGAAAGTATTTTGC
>DAMCDT010000103.1:9100-11236 GCA_032058265.1 Tannerellaceae bacterium | reverse complement strand
CCATTATTTGTTCCAATCCATAATTGGTTATTTTTATCTTCGGCGATACAATAGTATTCTCCGGTATTTATATTATTTCCCTGGCTGTCGTATAAAGTCCCGAAGTAATGAGTTTGATCGTCGCTTACATCATCTATTGTATTATTATCATTGAATACAAAAATGCCTGCTTTGTCTCCGCGGGCTAGATTAAGCCATTTATCTCCCCAACTGGTCTGTAATATTTTATCGGGGAGAGTAGCGCTACTAATTTCAGGGTAATATAAAGAAGTCCAGGTACCATCAGATTTTCTTATATTGATCGTGTTTGTGACTTGACTATTAGTCATCCACAAATTATTATCATTATCAAACATAATGCCTTCGACACGAATTGTAGAAGCAGAATTGACTGCTGGTCGTAGTGTTGTGCCTTCTTGTTGATAATGTTTTACAAATTCACTATCTTCGTATTCATAAACACCATTTCCCCAACTCGAAATAAAAATATGATTATCATTAGAGGGGTCTATGGCTATGCAAGTAGCATCTTTGAAATATTGGTTTACTGCTTTAATATTAGTCCAATTATTATTTTGAATATCATAGATCATAACTGTTCCCGGATTACCAAAATTATCTTCCCATCTACCTCCTCCTGCAATATATAATTTATTATTATGTATTTTCATCCAAGCATTTAGCTTCCGCATAGGACTATTGCTTTCCGTATCGCTGAATAAAGGTTCATATTGATTGGCACCGGTTCGTTTTATTCCTTTTATTCCTTCGCTTCCTGTGGCCAACCAGAAGTTATTTTCTTTTAATGTAGATATATCATATATTCTGTTATCGGTTATCCTTTCCCTCTCATTAAGGGAAAAGAATATGGTAAGTTCTGTGTTACTATGAGCAAATAGTTTATTGTCTTCAACTTTTATATTAACGATATTAGATCCTAATAATCCTTTAATTTCATTGTTTGATAAATAATACAAACCTTTTCCTTTAATTAAAAGAAAAAGAGTATTTTCAAATGTACATACTTTTGATATGGATGCTTTTTCGTTTCCTATCTCAACTGAATAATCTTCCCATTTAGACGGATCGATTAGGTTGTCATTTAGGGAACCTCTTAAAACGGTATTAGGTGTGACCGCATAAACATAATTATCATAGATAGTAACAGAGTATATCGTATCGTTTAACCGGTATGTTTCTTTTACTTCCTGTTTATGCAAGTCCATAATAACGATGCCAAAATTGGCGCACAAATAAGCATATCCCTCATAATTATAGACGGAATTAATAAACTTATCCTGTATGTTGGTCATGTTTTTGAGAAATGGAAAGTTTCTGATGCCGTTCTCTCCCCATATATCTATATTACCATTAGAGTAGGCTAAGACAAGTGTACTTTCCTGTGAATTGTAAGCAATAGCTGAAATATCTATATCACTTAGCCCCGTTTCTCTTGAGTAATATCTGATACTTTCATCGTCTTTTCCATAGCTGTAAAGTGAACCGTCGGCAACAGCAAAAACATTATTCTTTCCTTCGGCAATCAACATTGCGTTATTATACGGAAGATAAGATTTCCACGTTCCTATACTTTGTGTAAAACCTGCATGCGGGAAAGTAAATAAACAGATGATTATATAAATGAATTGTTTCATTATTCTTCGGATATAGTAGACAAAAAGTCTATTAATTGATTTACTGCCAATGCCCGGTGGCTTATATTATTTTTTGTATCATTTCCCATTTCGGCGAAGGTTTGAGTATATCCGTCGGGTACAAATATAGGATCATATCCAAATCCGGCAGTTCCTCTCTTTTCAGTAATAATTGAACCATTAATAATACCTTCAAATAAATGTTCTTTATTATCGAGGATAAGTGCAATAACGGTGCGGAAACGTGCTTTTCTGTTTTCTTGTCCTTCCATCTCGTTTAGTAACCTGTTCATATTGGCTTCTGCATTATGTCCTTCACCGGCATAGCGGGCAGAATAAACACCGGGCTCATTGTTCAAAACTTCAACTTCCAGACCGGTATCGTCTGCAAAACAATCATATCCGTATAAGTCTTTAACGTATTGAGCTTTCAATAAGGCATTACCCTCTAACGTCTCAGCAGATTCGATAATGTTTTCAT
>DAMCDT010000103.1:6585-9090 GCA_032058265.1 Tannerellaceae bacterium | reverse complement strand
GTTTTCATGACAGTTGATGTCATTGAGAGATAATATATTTATCTTACCCGAAAGAATATTTCTTACTTCTCCCAGTTTGTGATCATTATTTGTAGCAAAAACCAATGTTTTCATTTATATAAATTATGTTATGTATTATATCTGAACGTAGATCGTTTCTGATTTATTATTTTTGCTCAAAAAAATAACGTACGCTATTCTTTGATAATGTACGTTATTCCTTTTCATTTGAAATATATTTTATTAAGTTTTAATCTGGTCAAATCCTTCTCCATAAACGCCACGCACAACACTTTGTGAAATAAATGCCTGGCTGTCTATTTCTTTTATTAACCTGAAGATAGTAACGGATTCCGATTTTTTAGCTATCAAAAGTACTACTTTGGTTGGTTTCTGTGAATAACCTCCTTCACCATCTAATAAAGTGCATCCCCGTTCCAAATCTTTTAGGATTCGTTCCGCTATTTCATCATACTTTTGTGAAATAATGAGGAATTGGACAGATTGCCTGTTAGAGTTTATAATGCGGTCGAGCATATAGTTACTAACTCCCATTTCAACAAAACCGAAAACAATCTTATTTACATCTTCAAATAAAAAATAAGATGAACTAATTATTACAAAATCAAAAAGAAGTAATCCCGTACCAATGGATATGTTCTTATATTTATTGATAATAGCCGCAATGATATCTGTGCCTCCCGTACTTCCATTTGCTGAGAATATTAATCCCAATCCGGTACCACATATTCCACCACCAATAATGATAGACATAAACGGTTGGTCTTTTATAATAGGAACACCTCCTAATAACCATTCAAAAAATGATAGGGAGAGTGATAAAGAAATAACACCAAAAATTGTTTTTACCAGAAACTTAAATCCTAATACTTTAAAAGCAAATACCAATAAAACAACATTAATAAGGAAATAGGAAACGGATACCGGAATGGATGTAGCAAAGAATATCAATGCACTAATACCACTTACACCTCCTGTTACAATCTCATTCGAAAGAATAAATCCATTGAATCCGAAACCGTACATAACAGTTCCGATGAAGATTATTAAGTAATCTTGTATGGAATAATAGATTCTTCGAATATTTTGTTGCATTATATTACAATATTAACGATTTTATTTGGTACAACAATGATCTTTTTAGGTGTTTTTCCTTCCATCCATTTGGCAGCATTTTCGTGTGAAAGAGCAGCTTTTTCAACTTCTTCCTTTGGAGTTTCTGCCGGCAATTCTATATTAAAACGTGCTTTGCCATTGAAAGAAACCGCGTATGTTACCACATCTTCTTTCAAATACTCTTCATCATATTGCGGCCAGGTTGTAGTTACAATAGTCGACTCATTACCTAACGCATGCCATAATTCTTCAGCTATATGAGGAGCGAATGGAGATAAAACTATAATCAATTCATTCAGGATTGCCCGCTTATTGCATTTTAAGGCCGTTAATTCATTTACACAGATCATAAAAGCGCTGACAGACGTATTGAAAGAAAAATGTTCAATATCAAAAGAAACTTTCTTGATCAGTTTATGTAATGATTTTAATTCCTCATTTGTTGGTTTATCATCTGTAACCTGTAATGTTTCGGTATTACCATAGAATAACGCCAATAGTTTCTTTAAGAAACGATGGACTCCGTCGATACCGTTTGTATCCCAGGGCTTGGATTGTTCTAATGGACCCAAGAACATTTCATATAAACGCAAGGTATCTGCACCATATTTATCAACGATAACATCCGGATTGACTACATTGAACATAGATTTAGACATCTTTTCAACTGCCCATCCGCAAATGTATTTGCCATCTTCCAGAATAAACTCAGCGTTTTTGTATTCAGGATTCCAATTACGGAACGCTTCTATATCCAGTATATCATTACTTACGATATTTACATCTACATGCAAAGGAGTTACTTCATATTCATCTTTCAGATTTAATGAAACAAATGTATTAGTACCATTTATACGGTAAACAAAGTTAGAACGTCCCTGTATCATTCCCTGATTGATCAGTTTTTTGAATGGTTCTTCATCATGTATAGTTCCTAAATCATACAGGAATTTATTCCAGAAACGACTATAGATCAAGTGCCCCGTTGCGTGTTCTGTTCCACCTAAATATAAATCTACATTTTTCCAGTAAGCATTTACTTTCTTATCAACTAAAGCCTTTTCATTATGTGGATCTTCATAACGGATATAATAAGCGGAAGATCCGGCAAATCCGGGCATTGTATTTAATTCAAGTGGAAATATAGTTTTATTATCGATTCTGGAGGTTTCAACTACTTTACCATTTTCTTTATCCCATGCCCAGTTTGTTGCTCTTCCTAAAGGAGGTTCACCTGTTTCCGTAGGCAGGAATTTATCAACTTCAGGTAACTCCAAAGGTAATTTATCCGTATGAATAGGTTGAGGCATACCATTTGCATCGTAATAGATGGGAAACGGTTCTCCCCAATAGCGTTGGCGGCTAAAT
>DAMCDT010000103.1:0-6575 GCA_032058265.1 Tannerellaceae bacterium | reverse complement strand
CTTCCACGTATTGCTTTGTTTTAGCAATCGCTTCGGGAACTTCTAAACCATTTAATACTAATCCGCCTTCTATTTCTTTCCCTTTTTGAGGAGAATTCATCATGATTCCTTCTTTGGCATCAAAACTTTCTTCCGATATATCACAACCTTCGATCAATGGAATAATAGGCAAGTTGAAATGTTTGGCAAAAGCATAGTCGCGGCTGTCATGTCCCGGTACGGCCATAATAGCGCCTGTTCCATATCCTGCCAATACATAATCACTAATCCATACCGGAATAGCTTCATTTGTTAACGGATTAATAGCATAAGAGCCGGAAAACACACCGGTTACTTTACGGTCGGCGATGCGTTCACGTTCAGTTCTTTTCTTAGTTGCTGCTATATATTTATCTACTTCCTGACGTTGTTCAGAGGTAGTCAATACGTCTACCAAGTCACTTTCAGGCGCTAAGACCATAAAAGTTACACCAAAGATTGTATCGGCACGTGTAGTAAAAACGGTAAATTCAGCGGAAGAGTCTTTCACTTTGAATTGCATTTCAGCACCTTCACTCCTACCGATCCAGTTGCGTTGTGTTTCTTTTAATGATTCGGTCCAATCGATTGTATCCAGCCCATCCAGTAAACGTTGTGCATAAGCGGAGACACGTAAGCACCATTGACGCATCATTTTCTGTTCTACCGGATACCCACCACGTTCGGAAAGTCCGTTAATTACTTCATCATTTGCTAAAACGGTTCCTAAATCAGGACACCAGTTAACCATCGAATCCCCTAAATAAGCGATTCGGTAATTCATCAGTATTTCCTGTTTTTCAACATCACTTTTAGATTTCCATTCGTCAGCGGTAAAAGATAATTCCTCACCACAGGCAATATTCATGCCTTGGGTTCCGACTTGCTCGAATGCCTGGATCAATTCTTCAATGGGGCGTGCCTGTTGTTCGTCATAGCAATAATAGCTGTTGAACATCTTGATAAACGCCCACTGCGTCCAGTGATAATAACCAGGATCACAGGTTTGTATTTCCCTGTCCCAGTCAAACGAAAAACCTATTTTATCTAACTGTTCACGATAACGCTTAATATTATTATTAGTGGTTATGTATGGATGCTGCCCGGTTTGAATAGCATATTGCTCAGCGGGTAATCCATAAGCGTCATATCCCATAGGATGTAATACGTTAAAACCACGCAATCTTTTAAAGCGGGAATAAATATCAGAAGCAATATAACCGAGTGGATGTCCTACATGTAGTCCTGCTCCCGATGGGTAGGGAAACATATCCAACACATAGTATTTAGGTTTACTTTCGTCTTCTGTTACTCTGTAAACCTTATGGGCATTCCAGTATTCCTGCCACTTTTTCTCGATCTCTCTGAAATTGTATTCCATTGTCAGCTTTTCTTATAAAATGAAACGTTATTTATTTAAGCCCACAAAGTTAGTCATTTATATGACACGTTAACTTTCTATTCGTAATTCTTTAATCTAAAGATCACCTATCTTTCATAATTAGGCAGCATACTTTTTATCTTCTTCCAACTGATGGATATTAATACACCAGCCGGTGCACTAATATCCACCAATTGGAAGATTAATATCCACCAGCTGGTGGAAGATAAAAATATGCTGAGGAAAATAATAAATTGTCGTTATGAAAATATATCTTTCCTTCGATAAAAAGAATAGAAGAAACCGGTCTTTGGTATCTTTCTTTTATCTTTGCCTTTGAATTAACAAATACAAATTGTGGCAAAGAATATTGTTGAAACTCCGCTAATGAAGCAATACTTCGACATTAAAGCGAAGCATCCGGACGCTATCCTGCTATTCCGGGTGGGTGACTTTTATGAGATGTACGGCGACGACGCGGTGATCGGTTCAGAGATAGTGGGTATTACATTGACTAAACGGGCGAACGGCGTGGCTCAACATGTTGAAATGGCCGGGTTTCCGCATCATGCACTGGATACTTATTTGCCTAAGCTGGTAAGAGCAGGGAAGCGAGTGGCTATATGCGACCAGTTGGAAGATCCGAAGATGACAAAGAAGCTTGTTAAGCGCGGTATTACTGAATTGGTAACGCCCGGTGTCTCTATCAACGATAATATCCTGAACCATAAAGAAAACAATTTCCTTGCTTCTGTTCATTTCGGTAAGAATACGGCCGGTATTGCTTTCCTTGATATTTCAACTGGTGAGTTTCTGACGGCTGAAGGTACTATTGATTATATTGATAAGCTACTGAATAACTTTTCTCCTAAAGAGGTTCTGATCGAACGGACAAACAGAAAACATTTTGAAGAGTGTTTCGGCTCCCGTTTCTTTACATTTGAACTGGAAGACTGGGTATATACATTCGATTCGGCAACCGACCGTTTGCTAAAGCACTTTGAAACAAAGAATCTCAAAGGTTTTGGCGTGCAGCATTTACGGTTAGGAATTATAGCTTCTGGAGCGATCCTCCATTATCTGGATATTACCCAACATACACAGATCTCGCATATTACATCGCTTGCCCGTATTGAAGAAGACCGTTATGTACGTATGGATAAATTTACCGTGCGAAGTCTGGAACTTGTCAGTACGATGAATGAAGGAGGGATCAGTTTGCTCGACGTAATTGATAAAACAATTTCCCCGATGGGGTCGCGTATGCTTCGGAGATGGTTGCTTTTTCCTTTGAAAGATGTCAAGCCAATACAGGAGCGTCAGGACGTCGTCGATTACTTTTTCAAGCATCCGGAGACTAAGGAATTACTTGAGACACAGGTAGGACAAGTCGGTGATCTGGAACGAATTATTTCTAAGGTTGCCGTTGGACGTATTTCACCTCGTGAAGTGGTACAACTAAAGGTTGCCCTGCGTGCGATCGAACCCGTAAAGGAAGCTTGCATGCATAGCGGTGAGGCGAGTCTTTTGCGGATAAGCGAACAATTAAATACATGTGATATCATACGGGAACGGATAGATAAAGAAATAAATTCCGACCCCCCTGCCCTACTCAATAAAGGCAATGTGATAGCCAAAGGTGTCAATGAGGAATTGGATGAATTACGTGCGATTGCTTATTCGGGGAAAGACTATCTTCTGCAGGTACAGCAACGGGAAATCGAACGGACGGGTATCCCAAGCCTGAAGATTGCTTTCAACAACGTTTTCGGATATTATATTGAAGTAAGGAACACGCATAGAGACAAGGTTCCTGCAGAGTGGATCCGTAAACAGACATTGGTTAGTGCGGAACGATATATTACGGAAGAGCTGAAAGAATATGAAGAAAAAATATTAGGCGCCGAAGAGAAGATACTTGCTTTGGAAACCCGCTTATTCAATGAGCTTGTCTTATGCCTGATGGAATACATTCCTCCTATCCAGATCAATGCCAATATGATCGGGCAAATCGACTGCTTGCTTTCTTTTGCCCGGGTAGCTGCGAGCAATAAATACATACGACCGCTGGTAGACGATACGGATGTAATTGATATTAAGGAAGGGCGTCACCCTGTCATTGAAAAGCAATTGCCTTTAGGAGAGCCTTATATTGCCAATAATGTTTTCCTGGATAGTAAGCAGCAGCAGATTATTATAATTACCGGGCCTAATATGGCAGGTAAATCCGCTTTACTCAGGCAAACCGCCCTGATCACTTTATTAACACAGATCGGCTGCTTTGTGCCTGCCGAATATGCCCGCATTGGTTTGGTGGATAAGATATTTACCCGTGTAGGAGCCTCGGATAACATTTCTGTGGGTGAGTCTACCTTTATGGTAGAAATGAACGAGGCTGCGGATATATTGAATAACCTCTCAACCCGTAGTTTAGTGCTTTTCGACGAGTTAGGACGCGGGACAAGTACATACGACGGTATTTCGATTGCCTGGGCGATCGTTGAATACATCCACGAACACTCAACAATGCGCGCCAAAACCCTTTTCGCCACGCATTACCATGAGTTGAATGAAATGGAGCGTTCTTTCAAGCGGATAAAGAATTATAATGTTTCGGTGAAGGAAGTGGGTAATAAGGTGGTGTTCCTTCGTAAGCTTGTTCCGGGAGGAAGTGAGCATAGCTTTGGTATTCATGTGGCCAAGATGGCCGGAATGCCTAAAAGTATCGTAAAACGAGCTAATGAGATATTAAAACAGCTTGAATCGGATAATAGGCAAGATGGTTTAGGAAAACCGGTTAAAGAATTAGCTTCGGGTGGTGAAGGATTCCAGTTAAACTTCTTTCAATTGGATGATCCGATACTAAGCCAGGTGCGGGATGAAATAAAGAATACCGATGTCAATAACCTCACTCCTATCGAAGCCCTTAATAAACTGAACGAAATAAAGAAGATCATAACCGGAAAGTAAGAGGTTATGAAACCCCTTACTTATCCATATCTTTGGTGATCTCCTGTACGTCTTTTAATGTAAAGTTTCCTATAAGTTGGATCACGACAAAACTGCTGTCGGTATCTGCCAGCATCAGTAGATCTTTTATCTGGTCGCCTTTCATGTCGGCATAGAATGTTGCTTTCGTCTTACCGTCACGCACCCGCATAAGTTCCTGATGTTGTTTGTTTACCAATTGGGAAAATTCTTTCCGCATCTCCGGTATCTGGTCTTGTCTTTCAGTCGTTACGATTTGCAATGCTTCTACTTTTCCCTTCATATTCATCAGGTTCAGGCCTGCTGTTTCGATCGTGGGCATCATCTGGAACATTGCCTTTGATATGTAAACGGAAGTTACATTGTCCATCTCCGCGTATTTGTCGAATAGTTTGTTCTGTGAAAAACCTGTTGTAGCGCATAATAGACAAACTACGATTATTAGATATTTAGTTTTCATATTTTTAATCCTTTATATGTTTATTCAAAATCTGGTTTACTTTTTCTATTTCCTGTCCGGCGTCATTTACCTGATCCAGGCCTTTATTCAGTTGGGCAGACATAAAGGCCAATGCTTTTTCAGCAACCATGGCTGCCTCTAAAGGGTCGGTATATGTATCAGCAAGTTTGTTTTGATAAGGAGATACACTTGTCTTGATAAAGATCCCTATACACAGGAGGGCAATCGCTGCAACACTTGAAGCCCAGTAAACAATCCGGCGCAAACTGCGTTTCTTTTCTCTGGCAGCCAGCCCGTCAATTTGTTTTTCCAACCGTTCGGCTAAGCCTTCGGGGATGGGTATATCCAACGCTTCGTCAATCAATTTATCAATTTCTTTATCGTTCATAACTTGCTAATTTTACATATTGTTCCCGTATTATTTTCCGTGCCCGGGAAAGGAGCACCCGTACGTTTACAGCACTCAGGCCGGTTATCTGTTCAATTTCTTCCAACGAGCAATCTTTCATTCCTTTTAACCTGATCACTTGCCGTTGGTTTTCAGGAAGCTTATCAATCAGTTGCTGGATCTGTCTTATTTCATCTTGTTCTATAACCTCCACTTCTGGTGAATTTCCTGCTGCCAGTGATATATTCTCTGCCAGTGATTCGTTCCTGTTACGGACAGGCGAGCGAAGGAAATCGAAGCATAAGTTTTTTACCAATGTTACGCAAAAAGCTTCCGTATTCTGAATGTGAGCCAGTTCATTCCTTTTGTTCCACAGTTTGCAGTAAGCATCTTGTAGGATATCTTCGGCATCCTGGCTGTTCTCGGTTAATGCGTATGCAATCCGGTAAAGCCGTGGATGATAAGGAAGAAATTGCTTCTTAAAGCTTTCCGCATCCATTAACTATGTTCGTTTACCAGCTTTTGAATATCTGATTTCCTGATTTTTCCCTTGATACGTACCATAGCAGCAGCATCACCCGAAGTCAGGATAACCAGTTCATGAATTATATCATCCTGGATACGGAGCATTACTTTTGTACGTTCGCCATTCTCACTTGTATTGATCATTGTTTCGAAATTCTTGTCTTTCACTTTTTTGACAGCTTCTGCGAAATTTTGCTTGGTAGCCATATCGCTTTCACTGAACGAGAGCACTTCAATTCCGTCTACTCCCATCGTGTCACTGAATATGCCTGCCAGGCTCATCGTTATTTTTCCGATCTTTACCTTATCAGCACTCTTGCTGTTTGAGAACTCATTAAATAAGTCATTGATAGTTGTCTGTCCCGCCATTACCTGGCTAATAATAACCAGCGCAAATAATATACTAACTTTTTTAATCATCTTCTTATAATTTAGGTCATTATTTAATTCTATACCAGCCTTTCGTGCACGCTTAAACAGCTTTCTAATTGAGAGACGGATGAAGGTACTAACTTGTTACAAATAAACACAAAAAAATTGCTGCCATCCTATTTTATTTAGGACGGCAGCAATTTTTATTTGCTCGTTAGCAGTTTTTATTCAGTAAGCTTGTAACTTACAAAAGCGAATTTCTTGCTGTCGGGTGACCATGAGTTAACATTTAAAGAGCCTTGTCCGCCGAATAAAGGGGTGAGCACTTTGGGTTCTCCGCCGTTGGCGGGTATCAATAATAACTCGACATTTTTAATTGACACATGATCCCCCGAATTTAAGACTCCTCCTTTACAAGCGATCTAAACAACCTGCTTGCCATC
>DAMCDT010000102.1:0-11285 GCA_032058265.1 Tannerellaceae bacterium | reverse complement strand
ACTCTCCGCAATGTACACCTACCCCTTGCCTAATCAGGTCTATCCATGGTTTGTAATAGTTTTCAAGAGTTTTACGATCAAATTTTTCATCATTTATTATTCCGGGCCAAACAGGCTGAGGCGCTTCATCAGGATTCTTCCAGACCCAGTTAGCACGATAATGGGATATATAGTGAGGATGATAGCCTCTGCAACTTTGAGAAATGTCGAGATCGGTAAGTTCAGGAACAACCATGGTTCCGACATCGTTTCCATCTGCAATAATCAATCTGTCAGGGTTTTGTTCCTTTATAACTTTCATACATCCTAATACCACTTCTCTGTATAATTTCCCGGGTATGGGAATTCTAATGCTAAATTGGTCATTCATATCTTCACGAAAGCATGGTTCATTCAGCAAATCGAAACTTAATAACTTACTGGATACATGTTTAAATCTTTTCGACCACATAGCCCAATGTGCAAAAAAAGCTTGTTGAGCCTCTGCGTCTTTCCATAAATTAAATGGTTCGTTGAATCCGGCATTAATACAAAACCCAGGGGCTCTGTGAAGGTTAAGATTTACATGCAAACCATACTTGTTGGCAAGATAAACCAATTTCTCAATTTCCGAGATAGCTTCTTCATTGAATTCCACGGTTTCTTCCGGAGTGATTAAACGTCCCTTACTATTTTCGAAGTTAATATAACAGGGGTATTGTATAGGGATACGGACGAAATCGAATCCCCAGTCTGCTATCCATTTAAAATCTTCTTCTTTAGTTGCATTCTGTAAACCTGCTTTCCACTTATTGGATGTATAAAAATCCAGCAGATTAAAACCTCTCCAGCGAGGTAATTTATTAGTCGGTTTCACATTATTACAAGAAAAAGAGCCCGTAAATCCAACTAAAGAGGAAGCTATAATCGTTTTTTTAATAAAACCTCTGCGATTCATAATCTTCTATATTATAGGTCAATAAACTAATATTTCCGTTTTGGCCTCCGGTAAAAGTTCAGACTTTACTGTCAGTGTCATTGAACCTTTACTTTTAGGTTGCATAATGGCCAGAGCTCTTCCTCTGAATGTTTTACATTGAGGGTTCCCAAAACTTTTCAAATCATCCGGTGCTGCATTTCCACAGGCTATAAGTTCTCCATTACCTTCCGGTATAATTTGTATGTCTATGGCTGCGTCAGGCACGATTTTATCTGAATCATCAACTATTATTATTTGAATATAAGCCAGATCATTTGGATCTGATTTAACACTATACCGTTCTGGGATAATTTTTATTTTAGAAGGTTTTCCGGTTGTTATCAGCGATTTCGATATTATTTCTTTGCCGGCTCTAAATCCGCTTGCTTTCAGTTCTCCCGGTTGGTAAGGTACACTAAAAGACACTGCTAAATTATCCTCTTGGGTAACCGTTTTACGATCAATTAATTTGTTATTCAGATATAGCATGATACTATCGCAAGAAGTATAAGCAGATACTTGTAGTGGCACATTCTCATAACCATTCCAATTCCAATGAGCATATTCATCAGGCCATCCCCATTTACTTACCAATTCTTCTTTATCATTGGGTATAGGCGCATGTACCAGTAATTCCAACTCGCTGTTCTCCCAGACTACATCGCGATAATATGATTGAGGCTTTTTATTACCTATAATATCTATATCGCCACACCAGGAAAGATACCAGGGCCAGGGTCTGACAGGAATAGGAGCTTCTCCCTTATTTCCATAGCGTGTATTACCTATACCTACTTCGCCGATATAATCCATACCTGTCCATACGAAATCACCTATTACATAAGGCTTATTTTTTGCTAATTGCCAATTTATATAGGCTTCTCTAGGGAATGATTCCGTAGCGATCATAATTCGTTCAGGATGCAATTGATGATCTCGTTCATACTGTTTCCATTCATAGTTGTAACTTCCAATATCCAGTAAACCAAAGGCTGGTATGGTTGCATCCCATTCCTGGGAAGGAATCTGCCAAAGAGCACAGATAGCCTGTGTTACCGGACGTACATTGTCCAATACTTTAACCTGATTGATTAAGCGTTTCGCAATAACCAGACCTGAAGAATCGGCACGTTCATAGATTTCATTGCCAATACTCCATATAATAACAGAAGGATGGTTTCTATCTCTGAGAACCATGGATGATATATCGCGCTCACACCACTCTTCAAAATATAAATGATAATCCATATCTCTTTTAGGATGCTTCCACATATCAAAAGCTTCATCAATGACCAACATTCCTAAACTATCGCAGGCATCCAGAAATTGGGTTGATGGAAGGTTGTGGGCTGTTCGTATCGCATTAAAACCGTTTTTCTTCAGGAGTTCTACTTTCCTGATTTCAGCCCTGTCAAATGTTGCAGATCCCAATAGACCGTTATCATGGTGGATACATGCTCCTTTTAATAATGTTTCTTTCCCATTCAATAAAAATCCTTTTTCTGCGGAAAAATGCAAGGAGCGAATACCGAATCTAGTTTGTTTTATATCGGACAATCTACCTTCAGCTGTTGTAATTCTTACTTCTACGGTATACAAAGAGGGTGAATCCGGTGACCATAAATGTGGATTGTTAATTATAAACGAACTTGTAGATAACTTTTTTTCTCCTGCCGGAGAATAATCAAACCGCTCTCTTGAGTCGATAACCATTCCATCAGGATCAAGGATTGTTGTGCGGATACCAATCTTTGAACTGATTTGCTTGTTATTATAAATTGATAAGGAAACATCGACTTGTGAATTTTCAGTATCTACCCTGGGAGTAGCAACATATAATCCCCAGGGTTCAATATATACAGATTCACTCACCAATAACCATATATGTCTGTAAAGGCCGGCTCCAGTGTACCATCGACTGTTAATTCCCGTATTGAAGGTTTTTATAGCTATGATATTCTTCTCCCCGACAGGCTTAAGATAAGGTGTCAGGTCATAATAAAAGGAAGTATATCCATTCGGGTGGAAACCGATGTGTTCTCCGTTTATCCAAACATCCGATTGTACGGAAACTCCGTCAAAATACAATTGAAATGTTTTGCCAATATCGGCTTGTTTCAATGTAAAGTCTTTTCTGTACCATCCTGTTCCTCCCATGATATTACCAGTTGATGTAGAATCCTTTATACCATACACAAAAGGCCCTATATGGGTTTCATCCTGAATAGGATGAGGCTCTATTCCCCAATCGTGGGGTATGGTTAGGCTACGCCAATCCGAATCATCAAAATTATAGCTTTCTGCATTTTCAATATCACCTTTCATAAATTTCCAATCAGAATCAAACAGGTGTGTACCAATATCGGCGAACTCTTGTTTATTTTTATTCTGTGTTGAAATATATTCCATTACTTCCCTGAAAGGTGCTACCCATATATCACTGGCATGATCATCCAGATAATCTATTATTTCCTGATGAACTTCAGCCGAGATATCCAGATAATCTCCTCCTACACCATGAAAGATAAAGACACCCAAACCTCCTTGACGAACTACCTCTTCAATAAAGTTGATGAGTCTTTCAGAAGATTCTCCGGTATTAGCGGCAAGTGCCGGAACTTTAAAATGATTCAATTGTTCAAGATCAGTGATCACTGGATTGCCACCACCACCTCGCGCAAAAGAGATCAAACCGGATCGCTCGAGAGGAACGGAATAATCTTCTCCTCCTGTTATCGTTTGACCACAGGGATACGCATACGTACGTATTGTATCTCTTCCATCTATTCCATACAAAAACTGATTCATAACTGCTATTTCCCTGAGCATGGTTTGTACTGTATAATATTCCAATGAAGTACAAGGATTACTTTCTTTTGTGATTTCCAGACAGGGATGGTACACGGAATGATTTCCAAGTTCATGCCCAGATGAACTGATTCTTTTCCATTCCGGCATGTCACGCCATGAGATTGTTTGACCATATAAGAAAAAAGTACCTTTCATTCCTTTTTTGTCTAATTGGGATACAACTATATTGCGATGAGATGCTAAACCGTCATCATACGTGAGAACGATAGCTGCTTTTTTCCCATCAGGCCATTTTATTTGTGCTTGTACAGCGTAGCTGATAAGGCATGCGAGAATAAAGTAAAATGATTTCATAAATGTACTTGTAGAAAAGAAGATGCCTGAATAATAGGCATCTTCTTTAAATGATTTTAGTGTTTAGTCATCACCTAATGCCGGATTTAACTGAATTTCCGTATAAGGGATAGGGGCAAAATACTTACTCTTATCAATCGTACCTTGTGGTTTCAGATCATCTTCAGCTTTATGTTGATTCATTTCCTCCACTTTTTCTGTTCTTACCAGATCAAACCAACGGCAGTATTCTCCACAGAATTCCCATCCCTTTTCATCAATGACGGCATCTCTGAATGCAAATTGATTTAATCCTGCAGGGAGATTCTCTAATCCTGCGCGACGACGCACTCTATTTACGCATTCATAAGCAAGTGCATTCGGAGATCCATCTGCCATTGTTTGTGCTTCTGCGTACAAAAGCAGGATTTCCGCAAAGCGAAGATAATTCAAGTCACGTCCACCCATGTGGGTACTTCCTCCATAATTAGGTTCGTTTTGAACCATACCTTCCCGATATTTAGCAAGGAAAGGATGTTTATAGGTACTTTCTTCCCATGGAGTTTGGGCTCCGGTGTTTGGATCGGTAAATATAGTAAGGAATGTAGCATCTTTTCTGGGACCTTCCGGGAAACGGTTAAAGAAACCAACTTCACAAAAGACCTGATCCCACCCACCTTCTTCTCCAGGCTGTGTATTAAGCCCCTGGAATGTATTTAGGTTTCCGTTTCCGCACTCTCCTAACGAACAGAAAATAATGGCCCATAAAATTTCCGGATTACCATCCGACGAATCATACCAAAGATCAGCATAGTTATCTAATAGTTGGTATTGATTGCTATCAATAACATCTTTAGCTTCTTTTGCTGCCAGTGCATATTTATCTGTTTCAAGTAACGGATATCCGGCCATTGTTATATATACCTGAGCCAATAATGCTTTAGCTGACATTTTACATGGACGTCCTATACTAGAAGAAAGACCATCCGGCAAATTTGAAACGGCATACTCCAAATCTTCAATTATTTGAGCATATACATCTCTAATCTCTGATTTAGGCAATGAATAATTCATCTCATTTTCTAATTGTAAAGGAACCTTCCCGAATACACGGGTCAACCAGAAATAAGACCATGCACGTAAAAAAGCCATTTCCGCTTTAGCACTAACCTTAAGTGCTTCCTGTATATCCATCCGGTCGACATTGTTTAATACTGTATTCGCAGCATATATTACCCGATAAGGGGGTGTCCAGGCACCATCCAGCAGACTACCATTCATGGACGTGGCTACAAAACAATCAAACTGAACATAATCGGGTTTTCCTACCTGCGAAGTAATATCATCACCTCCAAATAGCGGAGTCCAGATATTGGTATGTCCTAATCCTCCCCATCTGTTGTATGTCAATTGCGCATACGTTCCGGTAACTGCAGCATCCAAATCTTCTGCTGTTGAGAAAAAAGAGTCCGAGACCAATGTACCCGCAGGGTTTTCATCAAGGTTCTGACATGCTGTCGTCATAAAAAAGCATATTCCACCTAAAAGAATATATGTTATATAATTCATTGTTTTCATATGAATAAATATTTTAATAAATTAAAATGCGAATTTGACACCGATTGTATATGAACGGACTGCAGGATATCCCGCATCATCAAACCCCATAGCAATGTCTTGTCCTGATTTTGTATTAGATCCTTCCGGATTATATCCTTTATATTTTGTAATAGTAAACAGATTCTGTCCGCTTATATATATTTTCGCATCTTTTACAAAAGTATTTTTCCTTAATTTACTGAAGGTATATCCAATGGTCAGGTTACTTAGCCTCAAATAGCTGCCTTTTTCCATCCACCGACTGGATTGTTTTTCTACAACATTAGAAGAACTGAAATTCGGGAAATCGCTGTTTTCATTCGTAGGACTCCATCTATCCAGCACTTCCCTGGTTGTGGGGATAATACAATCAGGAATCATTCCCGAGTAAAGATAGCGGGTGAAATTCCATACATCATTTCCCTGAACGCCATTAATGATCATGTTCAAGTCAAAATCTTTATAAGAAACGGATGCGTTCCAGGCCCATGTGAATTTAGGCATTGCATTCCCAATAACCTGCATATCATTACCATCAATAACATAATCGCCATTCAGGTCTTCATACTTTGAGTCTCCGGGAACCTTTCCAAACTTAGCAGCTTCTTCTGCTTCATTACTTTTCCAGACACCTAAATAATTCAGGCCTCTCATCTGTCCCATGGGTTGTCCAACCTGTAGAACCGAATAACCGGTATATTGATCCCAACCGGTAGAACGGTCTGGAGAAACGAATATTTCCGTTTCATCTCCCATATTTAAAATCTTATTTCTATTAAGACTTAAATTCGCACTTGTTGCGACATACCAATCTTTATTATCAATGATAACGCCACTTAAAAGGAATTCCAATCCTTTATTTTCTAAAGAACCGATATTTTGTAACTGAGTCCCTCCATACAAATAGTCGGGTACCGATACATTAAAAAGCAGATCTTTTGTTTTTTTATAATAGTAGTCGATTGTTCCACTTAAACGCCCATCAAACAGTGCAAAATCTATTCCGACATTCATTTGTGAGGTTGTCTCCCATTTCAAATCAGGATTTGCCGGCGTATTAGGGCTAATACCGATATATAGTTTACTGTTGTTATCAAAATAATAGTTCATGCTTTGACCACTACCGGAATAAACTAAACCTTGTAGTGTCGCATAAGGATCAATAGCCTGGCTGCCTATAAGGCCATAACTGGCGCGAACTTTCAAATTCTCAAACAAATTCATATCCTTTATGAATTTTTCGTCAGAAAGTCTCCATGCTATTGCTCCAGAGGGAAAGTAACCATATTTATTCCCTTTTGCAAATTTAGACGATCCATCTATACGCATAGAAGCGGTAAGTAGATAACGGTCGAATAAGGTATAGTTCACGCGTCCGAGATAAGACTGAAGCGCCCATTCGGTATAGTCTGAACTTGTTGTTTGCGAAGAACCCAAACCTAACGCATTAACCCCTAATGCTATTGTGGGAAAACCTGTAGACGATCCGCTTAAAGTACGGGCAATATATCTTTGTTGTTCATAAACAAGAGCCGCATCGATCCTATGGGTATTGTTAAAAGTTTTATTATATGATAATTGATTAGTGTTTTGATATGAAACATGCATACCGTCGTATACAGAGGCTATAGAGGTTGATACAGAAGCTAATTTATTATTCAAAGACAGAACTGTACTTTTTGTGGAACTCAGATCTGCTCCGCCACTTACAGATAATTTCAATTCATCAATAATTGTCCAAACCAAGCTTAAATTACCCAGCATTTTCATCCCATAATCATTATTATCGCCATCATTCAGGGAGAAAACTGGATTGCTGGTTACAGGGCCATATCCTCCTGGTGAAACATTATACTCGCCATTCTCATCTTTTATAGGAATATTAGGTGGGAAGATAAGGGCTGATCCCATCGGGGAGTTACGCCCATCATAAGTTGAATTATTACGGGATTCGAAATAATTTCCATTGAAGTTGAATAATACTTCAAAATTGTCTCTGACATTGGAGTTTATATTTGCTTTGAGACCGTATTTTTTATAAAAAGAATTCTTAACAACACCTTCCTGGTCCTGATATGAACCCGACAAGTAATATTTAATATTTTTTTGTCCTCCATTTATTGACAGCTGATGATTTTGTGTAGCGGCTGTTCTTAGAATTTCATCCTGCCAGTTTACCCCCTTACCCGCCTTGCTTATCTCCTCTGCGGTAAAATAAGGATTTGCCCCTAATGCTTCCTGTCTCTGATTTGCCACAGTCATATATTCTGAGGTAGTAAGTACATCCAGCTTTTTAACAGCCTGATCAATACTTACGAAACCATTATATTCTATTTTCATTTCTCCCTCCTTCGCCGATTTGGTTGTAACTAAAACGACACCATTTGATCCGCGGGAACCATACATAGAAGTAGCTGAGGCATCCTTTAGAATAGAAATAGATTCTATATCGTTCGGGTTAACCATTGTAAAGTCTGCACCAACAAAACCATCCACAACATATAACGGGTCATTGTTACCATTTACTGAATTTGCACCTCTTATTCGAATCTTCATTCCACCACCAGGTGCACCATTTTGCTGAGATATCTGAACTCCGGTCGCTTTTCCTCTTAAAGCTTCCTCAACCCTAAGTACCGGTTGGCGGGAGACATCTTCCAGCGAAACAGATGATACAGAACCGGTAAGGTCTGCTTTTTTAGTTACTCCATAGCCTACTACGACAATATCGGATAATGCTACCGCATCTTCTTTCAACTGTATATTGATAATTCTCTGTTTACCTACGGTTATTTCCTGAGACATATATCCAATAAAAGAAAAGACCAGAATAGAGTTTTCTGTTGAAACAGTAAGGTCATATTTACCATTAATATCCGTAATTGTCCCCAAGCTAGCACCTTTAACCCTGACAGTTACTCCCGACATAGGTTCTCCAGTTTCATCAACCACTGCTCCCGACAACTGAATTTGGTTATCCGATTGACTCATAAGGAAACTTATATCGTCCCTTTTAGAAGTTATTACGATATATTTATCAACTAATTTATAGCTGATTTCCGTTTCTTTAAAAAGCTGGTCTAATATATCCGTAATTGTTTTTTTCCCTGTTTTCAGGTTTTGTTTTTTAAAAGTACTTAACACCGAGCTGTTAAAGAAAAAATGATAATCAGATTGTTTTTCAATTTCCCTGAAAATTTCCGTAAGAGAAGCATTTTCCAAATTCAGATTAACAGTAGTATTTTGCGAATACGTGTTGTTGGCATGTATGCAAAATGTGATAAGAAATAATAGTATTGTAATGAGCTTCATTTTGAGCCATATTTTTTGTGGTATCAAAAGTTGTACACCTTTGATTAAAAATTCTTTTTTCATACCTTTGTATTAGTGTAATAATATTGAACAATTGTTTATTTGTTGTTTGATATTCAGCCGGGACAATGCCACTTGTCCCGGTGTCTTTTATTCTTTTAAACTTATTCCATAGGCAATCCTCCTTAATCGATATTAATGCATAAATTTATTTTATATAAACAATGTTCTTATCAATCCGATATTGCATCGGAGTACTTGTACTTATCACCTTCAGTATGGTATCCAGTGATTCATAATTGCGGAATGAACCATTGAACAATTCTGTCTTTATCTTTTTATTTTCAAAGACAAACTTTACATTAAATGCGCGCTCTAAACGTCTCGTGAGATCTTCAAATGTCATTTCATCAAAGACTAAGCCTCCATAGCGCCATGAAGAGAAAGAATCCGTATTTATTCTTTTCCGGCTTATGGTTTCAGTTGTTTTATCATATATAAATATCTCTCCCGGATATAATTTTTCCTTATTATTATTGTATTCAATGGTTACAGAACCTTCAATTAAAGCAATGCTTTTTTCATTTTCGTCGTCAAACGAATAGACATTAAAAGAAGTACCCGTTACCCTGTAAGTAAATATATCCGTATGGACGAGAAAGGGTTTGAGGCTATCTGTTTTAATATCAAAAAAAGCTTCTCCTTTTAAATATACCTTTCTGGTATCCGCCCCGAATTTATTGTCGTAACTGATTGAACTACATGCGTTGATCCATACAACGGAACCGTCCGGTAGAAATATTTTGGATCTATCACCAATACCGGTCTCTATTCTGGTTTCAACTATTAAGTTGTCTTCTTTTTCGCTTCTTAATAAATGAATTAGATGATATGATAACAAAGCTAATATAAAGACAGCCGCATAACTTAACAGATTATTAATAAAGTATTTTGATTTGTTGGGTCGAAGAGAGGATGGTTGTAAAATTCTAAGAAGTTTGTTCCATTGGCTTTCTACCTGACTTTCGTTTCGGTCAGCATCCAACCGCTCCAAATCAATGATATCTTTTAAAGAACGAAAATATTGTTTGTTTTTTTCACTCAGTTCAAGCCATTCCAACAAGCATTCTTCTTCTTCCAATGTGATGTCTTTGGATAGGTATTTGATTATCAGATTATCAATGGGTTCAATCATAATATTAGATTACTCTTTTATAAAAGACGCATAAGCCTGTCTTCCTACTTAGATAAAACAATAATTTTTTTATTAAACTGGATATATGGTATGGTCAAAAAATGGAAAAAGCGGAGAAATATATTGCTATCAAAGGGAGATAATCTTTTAATTCGTTTTTTAATATTTTCAAAGCATGATAGATTTGAGCTTCCACCGTTCTGATACTTATATTCAATTCTTCCGATATTTCTTGATTTTTCATTCCCTGATACCTGCTCATCATAAATATGAGCCTACATTTTTCAGGTAGATTTTCAACATTTCGTTTTAATAATGTATTTACTTCTATTAAATATACATCAGTAAGAGGATTCGGTATCTCCGGATGGATTTCAATTTCTTTCAATTTGAGTTTTACCGATTCGGCGTATTCGGCATGAGTTTTGAGAGAGCGAAAATAAGATATACATCGGTTTCGGACGGCTTTAAATAGATAATTGTTGAAAGATGATTCTACAGAGCCATAATTTTCCCAAAGGCTGATAAAGCACTCCTGAACAATATCTCTCGCCAATTCCTTATCTTCAATGTATTTACAACAATAAGCGTATAAAGAAGGCTGTAATTGAAAGAATAATTGTTCAAAGTGTTCAATTTCTGAGCTTTTCATTAATTAAAAACTTTGTAGGATTTTTCTCAACTATCTTTTTACATTTCAAATATAACCACTACAAATTAATTATGCCCTATCCTTCCGGATAAAAATTTCACCTGCATTTCAAGAAAAAACATTACAATCCTTTTGTAAAAAGACTGTGATAACTTTTACAAATGACTGTAATAACTTTTTCGAAACATTACGATAACTTTACTTATTCATTGTATTGTTTTGAGTTTGACAAATAATAGATAGGTAAAAAATCAATTGCTGGAAATTTATTTATTTTATGACCGCTGTTATTGGCTAAGGCCTGATTTTAAATAGTTAGTCATAACAATAGGTTAGTGATAACAAAAACAGTTTGTTTTCACCTCTGAACAGGTTGATTATGCAATCGTGTTTATCAAGAGGGAAAACAAACTCAATAATGTAAA
>DAMCDT010000101.1:0-11373 GCA_032058265.1 Tannerellaceae bacterium | reverse complement strand
GAAAAGATCGACCTCTACATCATCATTTGATATGGTATTTTCACTACGTTCCTGACGGAAGTTATCAATGATAAGGTTATGTGCGATGCGGGTGATCCACGCCTTAAACTTACCGTTCTCTACATAACGGCCTTGTTTAATCGTCATGATTACTTTAACAAAAGTTTCCTGAAAGATATCTTCTGTCAGATCCCTGTTGCGCACGATAAAGTAAATGTAAGAATGGATACTACTTTTATAACGGTTTAATAATACATCAAAAGCGGTATTCTCACCATTAGCATAAAGAACAACCAACTGCTCGTCAGTCATCGTTTTTAAAGTCTTCATTACTTTCTGTTTTTGAGTTTCGTCGAGTAATGGTATGCTATAGGCAATTCAGATTAATTGTTATAAAATAGATTAATTGGAAGCAAAATAAATAAAAGAATTTCAAATGAACAAACTTTTTTTATTTTTTCCTAAAAGAATGTCCCCTGTCTGTAGGTTTATGTACAAACAGGGGACATTTCTGAACGAAGTAAATATATTTTACTTAAAATTTATATCCTAAAGTAAGTGCTACACGCGTCGTATTGGTTTTTAAAGTGGCTTTTGGCGAGTCAATTAATTTATCTCCATTATCATAAAACAGATTGGAAAAAGCATATAAATCCTCTTTCTGGTGTTTCAATACACAGGCTAAATCCATATAAAATTGTGGAGTAAAACGATAACCTAATCCAATGGTATAATTAGTGATACCTTTTTCAACAGTATAATGAGGGATCGTACCTACGGTATAAACCGTTTCGGTAGCGTCCTTTAAATTATCTTTCATCGGATTACCCATCCAGGCAGCGCCTGCCCTGACAGCAAACTGTGGCGTTACTTTCACTTCGGCGCCTATCTTTAGGTTTCCGGTTGTTCCGAAACCATTCCTGATATCCATATTAGTATATTGTTTCTCTATTCCATTCCTGTCATACATCTTCATGTTTTTATAGTTGATCAATTCATAATCAACACTAATCAAAGCTGTTTGACCAAGAATAGCTGCAGCACTGAAAATCCATTTATCAGGTGTACGGAATTCATATTCTGAATATCCTCCTTCAGGGGTCCATTGTTCAAGATCATCTGCCCAATAGTCGGCGCTCGTTGCAGCCACACCATCAAAATAGTCTGTCATCTTATACCAGGTGGGAGAATTATAGGCAACACCTAATCGCAGGTAATCGACCGGACGGACAATCGCGCCAACGTTGAAGCCTAAGCCAGTTCCATCAGTTTCCAACCAATTTTCCAGCTCCATATAATTCTTATTAGCAAAATCTTCTCCGTAGTAGGAATAATAACGATAACGAATGTCTGTAACAGCGAATGTAGCGCCTAACATGACAATATCGGAAATATTCATACCGAAAGCAAAGTTATATTGGTCGATCGCTCCACGCTCAGTGACTTTCAATTCACTATAATCAAGTGGATAAGGTTCTCCTGAATCTTCACTGAACACACTGTAATATTGATCATTTTTATCACTATATTCATGAAATACACCGGCATTGTAACCTAGTACGGACAACCAGTCATCCACATTACTCCAGGGATAATAACTACTGCCGCTACCGGAGCCCGGGATTTCGAGCGTACCAGCCCCTAAGCCATAGGCGCGTTCTGCCATATACTCAGACATAGAATAATCTTGTTGGCCGGTATTAAACATAGAATAATTTCGCTGGTAATTCTTTAAACGATTGTATGAAAAACCAACATTCCATCCAATTATGCCTTCATCATTCGATGTTGGAAAGTAGCCGACATAGGCGATATTATCAAAGTTAAGGCGCGTACGGCTTTCAGAAGACGAATTGGTTAACCAGTTCGTTTTTGCTGATGCAGAATTTACACTGAGTGTCGTAACAAATTCCGAGCTGCGGTAAACCGCTAAACCGGCCGGATTCGTACTCATAGCAGAGATATCTCCGCCCAATGCTCCAAATGCTCCTCCCATACCTAAGTAACGGGCTGTTCCGCTCAAATCGGGTTGAACATTTTTATAAGCATCTAACTGACTTTGTGGAAAGACGGCACTGCTAATCAATACCAGCGCCGTTGTTGCGATAACTATTTTTCTCATCTTATTTAGCTTTAAATCAACCTATCATGTCTGGCCTTCTTCTTTCACTTATCTGCTTCGACCGCCGCCTGAACGACCGCCGCCACCACCGCTTGAACGGCTGCCTCCACTACTTCCGCTGCTGAAACTACCGCTTGAACGGCTGCTGCTTGTAGATGGTGAGCTGTATGAACGGCTACTTGAAGTAGATGGTGCAGAATAACTTCTGGAACTACTACTAGATGAACGGCCTGTTGAATAACTGCTGCTACTTCTGGAACGGCTTGAAGAAGGAGCTACCGATTGGCGGTTGCTGCGTGATGAAGTTCCTGTGCTTGGTGCAACTCTTGTGCGGCTCGAACTTACAGTTCCACTGCTACGGCTGCTGCTGCTTGAACTTCTGCTACCCGATACAGAAGAAGTAGAACGGTTAGAACTTGTCCTCGATGAACCGACTGCAGACGATCTTTGCGAAGTCGAAGTACGGTTGCTTCTTACAGCGGATGATGAAGATCTGTTTGTATTGCTGGAACGTAATGAAGAAGAACGTCCGCTATTGGAACTCGCAGATGAAGATCTGCTGGTTATATAACGGTCACTTCTGTTACTTGAGCGTACCCTGTTACCGTATGAACGCCCGTTGCTATAGTAGTTGTGAGAAGGCCTGTAATAACTGGGGTAATAGTGGTGGTGTCCATAATAGCCACCGTAATAGCCTCCATAGTAACCACCCCAATAGCCGCCCCAGCCCCATGAAGGACCATACCACGGACTATGCCAACCTGCGTAGAAGCCACCCCAGCCCCAACTCCAACCAACGCCCCAATAAGGCCTGTGCCAGGAGTAATACCAGGGATTATACCAGGAATAATAAGGTGAATACCAAGGGTCGTAGCCCCAACCATTACCAACATTTATATTGAAACTCACGTTGGCACTTCCACCGGAATAATCCGTATCGTAGCCATAAGCGTAATAACCATCACTCAAATATAAGTCGATCTGGTCTGCACCAGCGATTGTTATTTTGCTGGGTGAATGGTAACGAATGATACGTTCGGTATATTCGGTATCCGATGTACGTTGTTTATCTTTCTGAACTTTTACGTCATCGTCATTAACATATTCTTCTTCGTAATATGGTTCTTCCATATCACTTGATATATAACGGCGGTTATATTCATCCACATCACGTGATGTTGCGGAAGCTGCCGTTACACTGTTATCTGTAGCAGAAGCTGTATATATAGTTGTTTTAGTAGCCTCCTTGGGTTGTATCACTTGCTTTTTCTCTTCAACAGTTTCTTTCTTTTTATTTTTACTGGAAGAGAAATACACATCATCGAAAAACTCCTCTTGTGCAGCTCCGTTAAAAGCTACCGCAAGAAGCATCGCGAGCAGGGGTATTAATTTCATGGATCTCATTTTTGTTTCTCCTCTTATTTAAGTAAATACTCTTTTGGTTTCAATTTAGACTTATTATGTATGCCAAGGGTTTAATGCTTAACATCGATATTTATAATAAAGTTTTCACACAATACATACAAATATAATTAATTTCAAATTATGCATTCGGTTTTATATAATATTTAACTATTATCCAGGGTAGCCCCCTGTTATTTACATGATGCAAAAAACAGTCCGGGTGCTGCATACAGGAAACCAAAAAGTATTTCCGTTCTTTCATTTATTGATCTAAGTCAAGTAGTGATTATCTAGCGATGTTTTAATTGAAAACACGCGAAATTGTATTTGTGCCATCGTATTGGCACAGTTGTGCCAACGGGAAGGCATATTAATGCCACCGGCATGGCACAACTATGCCATAACGGTGGCATTATTATTTTATACTCATCGTTTTTTTAACAAGACTGCAGCCGGAAGCCGTTTGACCCCCCCAATATTATAGCAATAGGCTCTTTTGACAGCTTAATATCTAAGCTGTCAAGAATCCTATTTTTCCTCTTTTCAAATATTATTTGAACTTCATCCCTGTTCATAAATAGCCTTTACTTCCGGAGAATAGAATCTATCTATTTTATCCAAAACTACTTCCTTTATTTTCTTATCACCTTCCAATCCATATACTACCCTTTCTTCGTAAGCGAGTAGTTTATTTCGTTCCTCTAATATCTCTTTTTCTTCCTGGGAAAGAGAAGTATCATCGTCTAAAGCTACTATACATTTAACCCGGAGAGTATTCAAAATACTCAATGCAACATCCTGACTTATTCTACCCATAACTATAATATTTATATGTTTCTAACTTCAACAAAGGTACTAAATTTGAGCGTATTATCAAAGTAATATCATCATATTATATATTTACACCTTTGATTCTTAAATACTTATATAAGGTTGCTTTGGCAATACCAACTTGCTTACATATTTCTTTGATAGTAGGATTATTATCTTTTCTTTTCATATATAATTTTTTTTTGCAAGGAAGTAATTTCTACATTTTTATTCCGGAAGATCATTTGAATGAAATTCTGTGTTTCCGCATAGTCAATAACCCGGTATAACTCGAGGTGATCTATTCGGCTTGTAAATACACCTCTCTTAATAAGTATTTCTGTGTCTGTAACTATCCATTTCGTATAATAGAGGACATCAAAAAACGTGTATGAGAGCATTAAAAATGTAACACAGAAGAGAGCAAACAAAATATAAGCGAGTAATTCATCTACAAATAAAGCAACTCTGCCCACACCATGCAGATAAGGATAAGACACAAATCAATGATTTAAATAAACAGATCCGTGACTTGGGTTTTAATATTATCACCGGTTGGATACATCAGGAATTTATTAGAGAAAAGAATAAATTAAACCAATGGGAAAAGGAACACAATTTATGTGGTCCTGATCGTAGGTAATAATAGTTTACAAAGACAGATCAATTTTTTTTATTCTTGTCGGTTCCTTAGCACCAGAGAGGTTTAAATTTTCCAAAGTGTTGGATTGATCATTTAAATCAAACATCTTATGTACAGCGATTATAGTGTTGGTAGATACACCGGCTGTTGTAAGTTCCTGCAATATATCCTTAGTGGGGATAAACCCTTTTTCTTTTAATCCCAATATAGTTTCAAAATCACAAGAAATAGCTGCAGCTAAAAAAAAAATTGTTCCCGGGTTATTTCCATTAAAGTATTGTTCCAATATTTATGCGGAGGAAGATCTACATTTTGAGTTTTATTAATCAGATCCCGTAGTTCATCGGTCTGTAAATTATTAATTTCTTTCTTTTCATTATTAAGAAATGCTTTCGCCAACATAAACAGGTCAATAGGGCGCGTATTATAATGCTTGGAAACAGAGATACTATCAAATTTAGAGCCTATAATTCCTTTAAAACTTTCATTCCGCTGTGATATACCATGAAAACTTTATTATTTATCATTCGGGTGCAAAGATTTTTGATGCACTTTGTCATTTCCTCTAAAAGAACGGATGAAAAAAGTATCTGAAAATACGGATGTTGATAATGTTTCGTTCCTTATACCTCTATTGGCTAAATAATCCCCAGTATAAGGTTTTAATTGTTTAGAAAGGTGTATGAGTTCACTATCATTAATGAGTTGGCAGAAATATTGTATTTGCTGTTTCCAGCCAAAACAATAGTATTGTTATCCAAGTAAGATTGTAATACTTCGCCCGTTTCGCGCAAAGAAGGAAATTTACCTGTTTCCTGGTATATATGATTTTGCATTAAATCTATTATCGATTTTCCCCGAATTGAATCGCTATGCCCCCGCTGGCCAGTTTTATATCTTTTAAAGTATCTAAGCCTGATTCAAATGAAAAAATTTTTTGTATAGCAATCATCGTATTAGGAAGAACACCGGCATTTTTGAGATTGTTATTTATTGCCGGAGAATAAACAAACCCCTTTTCCTTTATCTGGGTTATAGAATTAAAATCGTTTTTTAAAGCGGCATTTTTCAACTTGATATTCAAATCATTTTTAACCGGTAAAGTCATGAATACCTTATCCGGATTTTTAATCATTTCATGAATCCTGTTTTTAGTCAAATCCCAGTTATATTCGCTGTTAATCATTTTGACCTTTTCAGCAAACATAATATCTTCATGATAGCCCACCGATCGAATTATGTGCATAGTGTTTACGTTAGGAAATTTCTTTTCAAAACAATCTAACATATGCGAAAAGGACTGATTGGTAGAAAGACAGGCCAGGTCAATGAAATCTTTTAATTTTGTTCCGCTATTGGCAATGGCTGATAATTTCATTGCAGATATATCCTCCATACTGTAAAGCCTTATTCCATCTTCCAGTATCAGTTCATTGATAAGCGGGTAATTATATGTAATAAAATCTACCTTTATATCGTCTATTTTAGTTATAAGCGTATTAGGATGGGTGCGTGTGATTTCATAATTGAATTTCTCGGAAAGATGGTCTTTGAGTTCTTCGACTGAAAATGGGTTTGTGGAAAATAAATCCAGGTCTATACTCATTCTATGCCCCATTTGTAATGATAGGGAAGTATCACCTACGAGGTTGAAATCTTTCAATTTTTCGTCGGCCATAAGTGTTTTTAAAAGTTCAAATATCTTAGGCTCAACCGTTTCAATATGTAGCATCTTTCCGTATTAAAATATAATTACCAAGCCCAGGTAGAAGCAGGAGTAAAACCTAAATCTTTTTCGCGTTGTTCTTTTCTTTTCACGCTGTATAATGATTTTGCTTCTAAGCCAAAAACATTTGATACTAAAGATATGTCAGCATTATTGAGACCTACGACTTCATCCCGTATAATTTGTTTGAATTTATCTAATCCGCCATATAAACGAATTGCAGCGTAATAATCGGCCATATTACCCAATTTAATTACACGTTCAACCACGATCCGGCGCATATTATTCCAATCGAATGTATTTAAGTCATATTCCCAAAGGAGGGAAGGACTTATTTTAGCGTTAGCATATTTATTGTTTGTATTCCAATCTTCAAAAAACATAATATCAACTATTTATATATACAAATATAGTAAAAAACAGGCAAAAATGAAAGTTGTTTTCATAATGATATTGTTTAATGAAGTATATTTCGATTCCTTGTGTACGTAAATATTTATAGAAAGTAGTTTTTGAAATCCCGACCAGGTTACAAATAACCTTGATACTATAATTCGTTGTATCCCTGGTATTATAAAAATCCGCACACTGATTAATATGACAAGTAGGTATTACAGACATTATTTTTCCTTATTAATATACGCTTCTGTCTTTTTTTACGTTAATAAGCATGTAACATTAAAAAAGATTATGAAGATTCGTGCCATAGCTGCACTGCTATTTATATTGTTATCTTTCCAAGCTTTCGGACAAAACCGTATCAAAATAACCGGTAATGTGCGTGATTCTGACGGCAATCCGCTTGAATTGGTTGTGGTACAGGTAAAAAATACGTTGATAGGAACAATCACCGACATCAACGGAGCCTATACTCTTTCGGTGGCTCCTGCAGATTCTTTAACATTACTGTTCTCATGCCTGGGATATAATAAAGCCGAACGGATTATTCCTTCTGCCGACAGGGATATCAGAGTAAATGTACAAATGACTTATATAGCCTTATCTTTAGGGGATGTAACAGTGACAGCTTCGCGCCGGCAAACCACCACCATGGAAGCAATTGATGCGGACAAAATACGACTGCTGCCCGACCCTTCGGGCGGAAGTATCGAAAGCCTCGTTGTTACTTATGCAGGGGTTTCGTCAAGTAATGAACTAAGTTCGCAATATTCCGTGCGTGGAGGCAGTTACGATGAGAATATCGTGTATGTAAACGGCCTGGAGGTATTCCGTCCGCAATTAATCCGTTCGGGGCAGCAGGAAGGATTAAGTTTTGTCAATCCCGACATGACTGAAGCGGTTAATTTCTCGGCAGGAGGCTTTGAACCGCGTTACGGCGACAAGATGAGTTCCGTATTGGATATCACTTATAAAAAGCCAAAAGAACTGGAAGGTTCGGTATCTGCTAGCTTCTTAGGGGCGAACGCGTACGTAGGAAGTTCTACCGGCAAGTTTACACAGGTAACAGGTTTTCGTTACAAGACCGGACGTTCGCTGCTTAAAACAATGGATACGGATGCCGAATACGATCCTAATTTTATTGACCTGCAAACATACATGACGTATGAGTTTGCTCCTAAATGGGAAGTAAACTTCCTCGGTAACTTAGCTATCAATAATTTTAAGTTTATTCCCCATAGAAGGGAGACATCTTTCGGCACAACCGAAAACATTACAAACTTTGAAGTTTTCTTTGACGGTAAGGAACGTGATAAATTCGAAACCTTATTTGGTGCCCTTACACTTAAACATAATCCAAATGAAAATGTAGAGCTTGGCCTGCAAGCCTCAGCTTTTAACAGTAAGGAAGAAGAGAGTTATGATATATCCGGAGAATATTGGTTGGATCAGAGCGGAGAGAATTCGGATAACAGTGGTGATGATACTTCCTTATCTGTTGGCAGATATCACGAGCATGCCCGCAACCGTTTACGTTCAAGTATCATCAATTTCGGGCATTACGGTTCGGCACGTATAAAGAGCAATACCATTAAATGGGGAGCTACTGTGCAATTTGAAAATGTACAAGACAGGATAAGCGAATGGGAAAAGCGGGATTCCGCCGGATATTCTTTACCAAGTACGGGACAAGGGGTGCAGGTTTACTCAAACTTTTATTCCAATAATGATATCGAGAGTACACGCTTATCAGCTTATGTACAGGATGTCTTTAAGTTCCGCACATCAAAAGGATTATTCACCTTAGTAGGTGGTATCAGGGGAAGTTATTGGACATACAACAAAGAGTTTATATTCAGTCCGCGCGCATCCCTCGGCTTTATTCCTAACTTCAACCAGGATTTAACCTTCCGTGCGGCAGCAGGTATCTATTACCAACCACCATTTTATAAAGAATTACGCCAAATCGTAAACGATGAGTTTAATAATAAGGTAGTTGAACTGAACGACAAATTAAAATCCCAACGTTCTATTCATTTTATTATTGGCGGAGACTATGCTTTCAAAGCTTCCGACCGTAATTTCAAATTGACAACGGAATTATATTATAAAAAGCTGGATAACTTAAATCCTTATACGATCGACAATGTTAAGATCCGCTACTATGGTGAGAATTGCGCCAAGGGATATGCCATGGGCATCGACCTGAAGTTTTTCGGTGAATTCGTTCCCGGAACTGATTCCTGGATAAGCCTTTCGCTGATGAAAGCGGAACAAACGATCAATGATGTTACCAAAGCTCCTTTACCTAATAATCCGGGCTATAACCTTTCGTTATTCTTTCAGGACTATTTCCCCGGATTTCAACGTGTAAAGCTCAATTTACGGGGTGTATTATCGGGGAGATTACCCGTTACGGCTCCAGGTAAAGGTTATGAGGATTATAAAACATACCAGAAAACAACTCCTTACAGGCGTGTGGATATTGGTATGTCTTACCAACTGGCCGGAGGCACTGATGCAATTATGGACAGGGGTTTTCTACGTCACCTGAAGAATATATGGCTGGGAGTGGATGTGTTCAATATTTTTGATATCCAGAACGTAAACTCTTACTATTGGATAACCGATGCGAATAATAACCAGTTTGCAGTACCTAACTACCTTACCGGACGTCAGTTGAATGTACGTTTGATCGTTGATTTTTAATTGTCTCTCCTCACTAATATAGCAGGATACTTGATAATCTGAGGCAATGATTCTTTCTTTTCCATTTGCTCCAGTAAAAGATCTGCTACTTTACGACCCATAATTTCAACGGGTTGCTGTACATAAGGAACCGGATTAGGCATAAATTCAAAAGCTTCACTCTTATCAAAACAAACTACCCTTATTTGTTCAGGTATATTTATTTTTCGTTTCAGCAATTCTTTAATCCCTTTCAGCGAAATCGTATTGGTAGCCATAAATAGTCCGTCTATTTTCTTTTCAATTAAACGGGATATAGCATCCGATACATCCTGATCGAGTGTATTAAAGTTAACGTATTCCGTAAACTCCGGATTATAAAGCCCGGCCCTTTGTAAAGCATCCGTATATCCATATTTACGTTCGGACATATGCGAATGAAAGCTTTTGTAAATCAGTAGACCAATGCGTTTACAACCTTTATCAATTAACATTGTAGTTGCCTCGAAAGATGCCTGATAGCCATCCACCATAACGCCGTAAGTTTTCAGGTTGGTGTAACATCTGTCTAATAGAACAAACGGCCGTTGTAACTCCTGTAATTCCTTAATAGAGTCTTCTCCGTACTCTGTCGGTACGATAACGTAACCATCTACCTGATGATTCTTCAGCATTCCTATTATAGTTGCCAGATGCTGGTCATCTTCATTCGTATTCATGATCATTACTGAATAACCCGCTCTTTCAATCTGGTCTTGCACATAATAAGCCAAACTGCTGAAAAAAGGATTGGATATATCAGCAACTATCAATCCTATAATAAAAGTACGTCCGCTTTGAAGACCTCTGGCCAATGCATTTGGCTGGTAATTCATTTCAGAAGCAATCCGCCTTACACGTTGAGCCACTTCCTTACTCACGCGTCCTTCTTTCTCTTTGCCGTTTAAGACAAGAGATACAGTTGCATTAGATACGCCGGCTTTTTGGGCGACATCTTTAATTAGAACCTTCCTCATAAACTTGTACAAACCAATTATTGCACAAAAGTAGTAATAATATGAATTAAAACAGAACTATCGTTTTTTTATACTCAAAACAAAAGTATATTACCGTTTATTACATGCTCTTTATTTTTATAAATGAATAATGAACTTTAGTAAAATATTATATATCAAAGAATGTGGACTATTATTTCAAAAACACAGATTCTCCCCAATGATCCAGTATACGGTTGTAAGCTTCTGAAGCAGCGCCATTCCCCCAGTCGAAGATCGTAAATTCACCCATTCCTTCCCCTTCAGGAGATGTACGTCCGCCGTGTCCATAATTCTCCATCATAAATCCATAATCCTTCGATGAAAAGAAAGGCCAGGTTTTTTCCCATAATTCTTTACTGCGAGGGTTTTCGGGACAATACATCATTGAAAAGGAAGTTTTTAATGCCATAAGTCCCCGTTGTGTATATTCTTTTTTGTTAAGTGCTTTTCCGTAATCCAACAACATTTCGGCAAATAGGCTTCCCCTCGAATCATTCCACTCTCCGTCACCATTCATAACACCAAATCCGCCAACAGCATCTAC
>DAMCDT010000100.1:0-11471 GCA_032058265.1 Tannerellaceae bacterium | reverse complement strand
TTTCATTAGGAAAGTGCCTTCAATAAAAATATTTGGTCTAGCCTTAATCAGTATGATCTTATTATCACCATCTATCACCCTTGTAGGAATGATTAATAAAAAGATGGAACTTCCTTCGTTTATGGAGCCTGTAGAACAATGGATGCAGGCTTTGGAAGGATCTGCTGCAGATATGACTACCTTTCTATTATCCCAAAGCGATTTGCTTTCGCTTGTTTCAAACTTAATAGTGGTTGCAATAACTGCGGCTATTGCTGAAGAGTTCTTTTTCAGGGGGATAATGTATCGGATTATAGCTAAATGGTTTGTAAATCATCATATCGTAATTTGGTTATCTGCTTTTATTTTCAGCGCAGTGCACATGCAGTTTTATGGTTTTCTTCCCCGTTTGATGCTGGGAGCTTATTTTGGGTATTTATTGTATTGGAGTAAGAGTATATGGTTGCCGGTTTTTACTCATTTTATCAATAATGCGGTGGCTGTTATAGGATTATCCAATGCGTCTTTAAAAGAGAATGAATATATTACCGGAGATATTCCCGAATCAGATTTGATACCGTATATAATTATGGCAGCCTCCTTTTTGATCTTTTTCTTCTTTTGTATGAATAATTTACGAAAGAAACTACATGGAAATCCCTGAACTTTATACTACATACAATTAGTTTTTTAGCCAGCAAATCCGCTTGGTTAGGATTATTGCTTTAAAAACATTACAATGTCCTTATCAAAACATCGTAGTGTTTTGTAAAAGTTATCACAATAAGTTTGGAAAGTTATCATAGTGTTTTCAGAAGGTTATTGTGGTCATTTTTATAGAACCATCCTTAAACCCCTTTTTTCAGTATATATATATAATGTTGATGTCTAAAGATTTTTCTTACGTAATTGGAAGTCTTTTCCTAAATATTTCTCACGAACTATTTCATTTTCGGCCAGTTCTTCGGCGGTTCCCTGAAATAAAACTTTTCCCTCAAATAGTAAATAAGCCCTATCCGTTATGCTCAATGTTTCATACACATTATGATCGGTGATAAGAATACCGATATTTTTATGCTTCAGACGGGCAACAATTGTCTGGATATCCTGAACAGCTATCGGATCGACGCCTGCAAAAGGTTCATCCAACATAATAAATTTAGGGTCAATAGCCAGGCAACGGGCTATTTCTGCCCGGCGGCGTTCGCCACCGGATAGTTGATCTCCCAGGTTTTTACGTACTTTCGTTAAACCAAATTCCAGAATCAAACTTTCCAGTTTTTCCTTTTGATAATCTTCGGGTTTATCAGTCATTTCAAGAACGGATCGGATATTATCTTCAACTGTCATTTTCCGGAAAATTGATGCCTCCTGTGCCAGATAACCAATACCGTTTTGCGCCCGTTTATAGACCGGATAGTTGGTTATTTCCATATCATCCAAAAAAATCTTTCCCTGATTAGGAGTAACCAAACCTACAGTCATATAGAATGTGGTTGTTTTTCCGGCACCATTTGGACCCAGCAAACCGACAATCTCTCCTTGTTCCACATGAATAGACACATGATTTACTACGGTACGTGTTCTATATTTCTTCACCAAATCCTCCGTACGGAGAATCATTTGTTGTTCGCCATCCATTATTTAAAGATTTGCCACAAAGTAACAGAATTATCTCTTTTTCGCAAAGTGTACGGCAATAAATCTGTCCAGGGCGTATTTACCCGGGCCGGATATAAACATCAGGACAAAAATTATAAAATAGATAAATGATAATTCTCTTGTGGCAAATGGGTCATTACCATGGATTACAAAGAATGCCATTCCCATTGTAAATATCATGGGTATTAATGCCAGCCTGTAAAAAGCACCTACTATAAAACCAAGCGAACATGCCACTTCTCCGAAAATAGCCAGGATTAACGATATCCGGCTACCTACTCCGATAGGATCGGGAAAACTACCGGAAAGTTCACTGAAATTATTTATCTTTTGGATACCGTGCATTAATAAAAGACATCCGAATAAAACCCTCAAAGCTAACAGGAATAATGAAACCATACCATCATTGGGTTTTAAAGGGAATAAAAACTTTAAAATCGTAGACATAAATAATTTTGTTTTACTTTTATAATCTGAATAATACCTTGAAAACAAAAAAATAAAATGAATAGTTTAAATACTTCGTAGAGACTTTGAAATTGAAATTATACTGCTAGTTACTGTTTTTTGTTTACTTTTGGGCAGTTCTAATTTATTTTTTATGAGCGGTATACCTGATTTTAAGAACTTAGTGTTCAGAGACACATCTTTCGCCAATCTAATGAATAAGCGTATTTTTAATGTACTGCTTATCGCCACTAAATACGATGCGTTCATGTTGGAAGACGATGGACGGGTAGATGAACAGATCTTCAACGAATATACGGCATTGAGTCTCCGATATCCTCCTCGTTTTACACAAGTCACTACGGAAGAAGAAGCCCTGGCGGAATTAAATGACCGGAATTTTGAGTTAGTTATTTGTATGCCGAATATGGACAAACGTGACATATTCGCAACCGCTAAAGAAATTAAACGTCTTTATCCCGCCATACCCATAGTTGTTCTTACGCCTTTTTCTAAAGAAGTTTCCAAAAGGATCGCAGATGAAGATTTAAGTGCGATCGATTATGTATTCAGTTGGTTAGGAAACTCAGAATTATTACTGGCAATTATCAAGTTGATCGAGGATAAGATGAACGCTCCCGACGATACAGCCAGCGTGGGAGTTCAAACGATATTATTAGTAGAAGACTCCGTACGCTTTTATTCATCTACATTACCGCACCTATATAAATTTGTATTGGAACAAAGCCAGGAATTTTCGAAGGAAGCATTGAACGAGCATCAACGTACATTGCGTATGAGGGGCCGGCCCAAGATAAAGCTGGCCCGTACGTATGAAGAAGCTGTTCGTATATTCGACCATTATAAAGACAATATGCTGGGTATTATTTCAGATATGAGTTTTATGCGTGACGGAGTAAAAGACCCTTTTGCAGGATATAAGTTCGGACGTTATGTACGAAAGACTGGTTTGATAATTCCTCTGATAATGGAATCATCCGAATCCAGTAACAAGGTATATGCAAAAGAATTAGGCGCATCATTCATCGATAAAAATTCAAAGAGCTATCCGCAGGATTTACGCAAGAAGATCATGAGACATTTTGGTTTCGGAGATTTTATTATCCTGAATCCGAAAACGAAAGAAGAAATCATGCGTATCAAAGATTTGAAAGACTTGCAAAAGAAAGTCTTTGATATACCTGACGACTCGCTGGTTTACCACCTTTCACGGAATCATTTCTCACGTTTTTTCTATTCACGCGCCATGTTTCCACCTGCAGAAGTATTGAAGCGGGTGGATGTGATCGATTATAAAGATATGGACGAAGCTCGGCAATTGATTTTTGACCTGATCGTCCAATACCGGAAAATGAAAAACAGTGGGGTAGTGGCTGTCTATCAGAAAGAGCGTTTTGATGAATACAGCAATTTTGCCCGTATCGGAAACGGTTCTTTGGGAGGAAAAGGCAGAGGTCTGGCATTTATTGGCGCGATGGTGAAACGTAATCCGGAATTATATCAGGATAACTTTGCTGTTACTATTCCTAAAACAGTGGTTATCTGCACGGATATCTTTGACGAATTCATGGAATCCAATGAGTTATATCCTCTGGCGCTTGGAGATTCGGATGACGAAACAATATTGAAATACTTCTTGCGAGCCAGCCTGCCTTCTACATTAATTGAAGACCTGATGGCTTTTTTTGATGTGGTAAAAAGCCCTGTTGCCATCCGTTCATCCAGTTTGTTGGAGGATTCACATTATCAACCTTTTGCCGGTATTTATGCAACGTATATGGTGCCGAAGAATGAAGATAAATATGAAATGTTGCGTACGGTGAGCGATGCTATCAAAGCTGTTTACGCATCCGTCTTCTATAAGGATAGCAAAGCCTATATGACGGCAACCTCGAATATTATCGATCAGGAGAAAATGGCGATCGTATTACAAGAAGTTGTTGGTACAAAATATAATTCCCATTTCTATCCGACCATGTCGGGTGTTGCCCGTTCATTGAACTTCTATCCGATAGGAAATGAGAAAGCGGAAGATGGTATTGCGAATGTAGCCTTAGGGTTAGGTAAATATATTGTGGATGGAGGAATAACCTTGCGGTTCTCTCCACGGCATCCGCACAATATTCTTCAGATGAGTTCTATGGAATTTGCTCTTCGCGAAACGCAAACCCGTTTTTATGCCCTTGACTTGAAGAACCTTGCCGAACAGTTTTCCATAGATGATTCTTTTAATTTGCTCCGTTTAAATACAAAAGATGCAGATGCAGACGGGGCGTTAAAATACATTGTCTCAACTTACGATCCGTACGACCAGATCATTCGTGACGGGTATTATCCCGGTGGGCGAAAAATAATATCTTTCGTCAATATTCTTCAGCATGATGTATTTCCATTAGCTGAAACTTTAGACAAGATATTGCAAATAGGACAGGAAGAAATGGCTCGTGCCATAGAAATAGAATTTGCTGTCAATATTGATCCGGAAGACCAGGCCAAAGCTACTTTTTATATATTGCAGATACGTCCGATCGTTGATAATAAAGAGATCATGGATGAAGACCTGACAAGTATAAAGAAAGAAGAAACTATCCTCTCCTCCGATAGCGTGTTGGGACATGGTATAATCAGTGACGTTCAGGATATAATATATGTAAAAACAGGAGCATTCAACTCGTCGAACAATCAATTGATTGCTTATGAGATTGAAAAGATGAACCGCCGGTTTACTGAGGAAAAGACAGGATATGTTTTAATCGGTCCCGGACGTTGGGGAAGCAGCGATCACTGGTTAGGTATTCCTGTTAAATGGCCTCACATCAGTAATGCCCGTGTAATTGTAGAGTCCGGTTTGGAGAATTACCGTGTTGACCCAAGCCAGGGGACACATTTTTTTCAGAACCTTACATCCTTCGGAGTTGGCTATTTCACTATTAATCCATTCAAAAATGATGGCTGGTATGATGAAGAGTATCTTAATTCACATCCTGCCGTAAAGGAAACAGAATATCTTCGTCATGTACATTTTGACGAACCCATTGTCATTAAGATGGATGGAAAAAAGAGTTTAGGGGTAGTTATGAAACCATAACTACTTTTGTTCCCGTAACCATCTCTCAGCTTTATCAATAGATTCGGGTTTTCCTACGTCGATTAATTTAATATTTTTCGCCGGATAAGCTGAAATATTGGTACGAGCACAGATCGACAGGTAGAAATTGATAATAGAGAATTTTCCTGTCCATTCTTCCATCCATTCAAAAATCGAAGGAGAAATAACATGAATACCTCCGAACGCATACTCAACATACTTCTTTAAATCCAGATCAGGGAAATAAGATTTTACTTCTCCCGTATCCCTGTTACGCCAGCCGGAAAGTTTGTTGTCTTTATCAAATAATAAATACCGTGAAGTTTCCCTTTTGCTGACTAGTAAAGTAGCAGTAGGGTTTGTTTCCAGATGATTGTCATAAAGAGCTTTTAAATCGACGTCCGACAATATATCTACATTATGTACCAGGAATGGTTCTTCTCCCTGGAGGAATTTCGCTGCCTGCTTAATCGCTCCTCCGGTATCCATTAGATAATTCCGCTCATCTGATATTTTTATTTTTACTCCAAAGTTATCATTTGCTTCCAGGAAGTTTATGATCATATCTCCCAGGTGATGGATATTAATAATGATCTCATTGAAACCGGCTGCTTTTAATTTCAGTATCAAATACTCAAGCATAGGTTTCCCATTGATATTGATAAGCGCTTTGGGTAAAGTGTCGGTAAGCGGTTTGAGACGTGTTCCCAAACCAGCTGCAAGAATCATTGCTTTCATAGTTTAGCTTCGAAAATTTGTTCAATATTCTGTTCACGGTGAGTTAAATGAACTTTAACTCCGAATTGGGTGTGCAAGTGTTCTGCGAGATGTTGTGCTGAATAGACAGACCGGTGTTGTCCTCCTGTGCAACCAAAACAAACCATCAGGTTTGTAAAACCACGGTCCATATAGCGTTTTACGGAAGCATCCACCAAGTTGTAGACATGTTTAAGATATTCCGTTATTTCGCCATCTTCTTCAAGGAACTGGATAACAGGTTCCTCTAATCCGGTGAAATGATTATATCGCTCATATTTACCGGGATTATTTATCGCCCGGCAATCGAAAACAAATCCGCCCCCGTTTCCACTCGGATCGTTTGGAATACCTTTTTTATAGGCAAAACTAACAATCTTAACTTCTAACAAACGTTTTTTTATATCGTCTGAGAATTGTTTCAGGTTTATCAATTCGCGAAGTACGGTATACAGGTAATTATATTCAGGATAGTTTTCTTTAAGTAACTGGCGAAGATTCTCAATCGCAAATGGTACGCTTTGTATAAAATGCGGCTTCTTTTCGAAATATCCCCGGAAACCGTATGCACCTAACACCTGCAATGTACGGAAAAGTACAAAATGGCGTAATTGGTTGTGAAACTCTTTTTCGTCTACCTTTATGTATGTATTAAGAGCTTCTATATAGGTAGCTAATAATTCATCGCGAAGAATATCCGGATAATTCGCTTTCGCCTGCCATAGGAATGAAGCAATATCATAATAGATGGGGCCTTTCCTGCCTCCCTGGAAGTCTATAAACCAGGGTTCTCCATTCTTTATCATAACATTCCGCGACTGGAAATCACGGTAAAGAAAAGTGTTCGAATTATCTTTGAGAAGCACATCGCTCATCTTTTGAAAGTCGTCTTCCAGCTTATCTTCCTGAAATTCTAATCCGGTTGCTTTTAAAAAACAATATTTGAAATAATTCAAGTCCCACAAAATAGAACGTTGGTTAAATTCTGCTTGGGGATAACAACGGGAGAAATCAAGACCTTCTGCTCCTTTTATTTGCAAAGAAGGTAAAAGTGAAATGGTTTTATGCAATAATTGACGTTCCTCTTCATTAAATACACAACTTTTACGGCCTTTCTCAATCGCATTGAATAAAAGTGTGTCGCCTAAATCTTCCTGTAAATAATATGTTTTATCTTCCGAATAGCAATAAACTTCCGGAACAGGTAAGCCTTTACTTTTAAAATGGGCGGATAGATAAATAAAAGTGTCGTTTTCTTCTTTAGAAGTCCCGCAAACGCCAATTAGATCTTTCACACCGGTAAGGCGGAAATAACGTCTATTAGAGCCTGATGAAGGTAATTCTGTAATGTCATCTGCCTGAGAACCAGTAAATGAATAGTATAGCGTCTTTAGTTCGTCAATAATCATTGCTGTTTGTTTACAGCACGAAGGTAAGTTTTTTTAATGAAAGGTAAAAAATGAGAAGAAGAATTTACATAAAAAAGATAACCGATTGTACTAAGAATAATAGTGCGTATCGGTTATCAGATATGATCAAAAATTTTAAATAAAAACGTATTTGATTAAAGGATGCCCTGAGCCATCATGGCTTTGGCAACTTTCATAAAGCCTGCTACGTTTGCTCCTTTTACATAATCAACAAATCCATCCGGGCGGGTACCATATTGAGTACATTGTATATGGATAGAATTCATGATACTTTTCAGTTTTTCATCGACTTCTTCACGGGTCCAGCTTAACTTCATCGCATTTTGGGTCATTTCTAAACCGGAAACAGCTACACCACCCGCATTAGCAGCTTTGCCCGGAGCATATAATATCTTAGCTTCAAGGAATGCATCGATAGCTTCGGGTGTAGAAGGCATATTGGCTCCTTCTGATACGGCAATACAACCGTTTGCCAATAATGTCCTGGCATCATCACCGGTTAATTCGTTCTGGGTAGCGCTTGGTAATGCGATATCGCATTTTTCTCCCCACGGACGTGCCCCCTCTACATATTTACAATTGTATTGTTCTGCATATTCACGGATACGGCCACGGTACAGGTTCTTTAACTCCATGATGTATTCCAGCTTTTCCGTATCGATACCGTCCGGATCATAAATGTAACCGTTTGAATCAGACATGGTAATCACTTTAGCTCCAAGAGCGATAAGTTTTTCAGCTGTATATTGTGCCACATTTCCTGAACCGGAAATAGCAACAACTTTACCTTTAATATCTATATTGCGTGTCTTCAACATCTCCAAAAGGAAATAAACATTTCCGTATCCGGTAGCTTCAGGACGAATCAATGAACCGCCAAACTCAATTCCTTTACCGGTAAAAGTACCTGTATTTTCACGTGCCATTTTCTTATACATGCCATACATATATGATACTTCACGTCCACCAACGCCAATATCACCGGCAGGAACATCCGTATCAGGACCGATATGTCTCCACAGTTCCATGATAAATGCCTGGCAGAAACGCATGATCTCAGCATTTGATTTGCCTTTCGGATTGAAATCAGATCCTCCTTTGCCTCCACCCATCGGTAGCGTTGTCAAAGAGTTTTTGAATGTTTGCTCGAAAGCAAGAAATTTAAGAATTGAAAGATTTACCGAAGCGTGGAAGCGCATTCCTCCTTTATACGGGCCGATCGCGTTATTATGCTGTACACGATATGCCATATTTGTGTGAACTTGTCCTTTATCATCCGTCCATGTTACACGGAAAGAAAAGATACGGTCAGCTATGCACAGACGCTCTATTAAATTACTTTTTTCAAATTCAGGATGTTGATTATATACCTCTTCAATAGAGCCTAATACTTCTTCTACTGCCTGATGATACTCCGGTTCGTTAGGAAATCTTGTTTTTAGTTGGTCTAAAACTTCTTTTGCCTTCATAGATTTGTTTATATTGAATGTTATACCAAATTGTTATCCGCATTAACAGGATGCAAAGGTAAGCTAAAAATCAAAACATGCAAATAAATGAAAGCAAAAAAGGTAAAATAATATCATTTAGATATTTTTATATGGCAATAACAACCAAATTTATTTATCCCGACGTTTAATGTTTTTATAGATAGGAACAAACACAATGATAGCGGAGGTCACTAATACGAATATGACATAAAAATCAATCTTTTCACTGTATGCAAGTAGCATGTAGCATAATATTCCCCATAGTAGAGTTATACATACAATTTGACTATTTGTTAGTTTTCTGCGTGCCATTAATGCAATTTGTCAATTTGAAGTAGGCAGGGTTGCAAAGAAAATGAGTAAACCAATTCCTACGGCAATTAATATAAAAAATATAAGAATCTGTTTTTCCAACGGATAATTTTTAAGAAAAGGAATATGTCTCACCCATCCGGCAATTTTTTTAATTTGCTCCGGTTGTTCATTCTCATCAGGGATCTCATAACCGCCTTCTTTCATTATTTCAAGGGCGCGGGGAACATTGCTTTCCAACAACTCGACCCGGGCGCCGCCGATATCTACATAACCACTCATTATCTGACTGGAATATTCATTTCTTATATAACAGTCGATCCCTTCTGCTTTTAGTAAAGACACCAATGTTTGTGCTTCCGCCGGATATTGAAACCGGGCGATTTCTACCATCTTATCCATCTTCTGAATTCTTTATATACAAAGAAAGTCTATTTTATCAAGAAGAACAACGATTAATGCTTATTTATGAGTTAATTAAAATACTACAGATATTTCAGCGCCAATTTGGAATGGTTTACCTTTTTGGATAAAAGAATTCCCGAACGATTCAAAATAGAAAGCAGAATATTGTGTATCCGTTATATTCCGGCTCCAGATATCTAATTTTACAATTCCTTTACGAACACCCACCTTAGCATTTAATAAACCATAGAACTTCTGTTCAATATCATTTAATTCCGTCCAGTATATTTTACCTGCACCGCTGAATTGAACGGAAGCAGTGAATTGGTCCAGCCATACATTTCTGAGTAGTTTATTATATTGTAATCCGATATTTAATGTATGTTGTGGTGTATAAGGGATATGATTACCATCACAATCTGTTTTTATAATCTCACCATTTACTTTTGCTTCATGGATATAGTCGCGGAATGTTGCTTTATTAAATCCATAATTAACATCGGCCGTCAAACCGTCTGTTATACGTGTACGTAAAGATGCTTCGACTCCATAACTGGTAGCTTTCCCGGCATTAGCAAGGATACGTCCGTTTCCACTTTCAACAAACTTGGTGATTTGCATATCTTTAACGTCCATAAAGAAGAATGTCAATTCGGATGTGAGCCATTCGTCTATTAATTCGCTGCGAACTCCTAATTCATAGTTCCAGCTATGTTCGGGTTTGTAGGCTGTTACATCTTCAACTGCTTCCGGTTTATATTTTTCAGCAACGTTCGGCACATATTGACTCATCAGATCATATTGCATCTGGCTTTGCATGAGGTCGGCCGACATCTGAACATTATATCCGCCTGTTTTATATCCCTTAGCTACTGAAAAATAAGTAAATGTGGAGGGTGTGCATTCATATTTTAATGATACTTTAGGAAGTAGTTGCCAGAAATCCTGTGATGTGCTCACGTCCATAACAGTTGGTTCTGTCGGGATATCAATGATTACCCCCATATCCATCCCTAAATTCATTTTTGAAATAGAATTATAGTCCATTTTTTGTTTTTCGTAATCTAAACGTACACCTGCCGTTAAAGACAATCCTTCCGTAAATAAGTTATTGTAAGTGGATTGATGAAATAGCGCTAATCCGTAAGAAGGAGTATCGAACGAACCCGGTACATAGAATTGCTTATCCTTAATAACCAGTTTGAAAGGCATCTGAATATTATCAAATGTTGTTTGAAGGTTTCTTATCCCATCTTCTTTGAACATTACCGGACCATCGGTATGCAAATCGTTATAAAAACCATACAGCCCGAAAGACCATTGGTAATTACTCTGAGTAGTGCTCTTGATTGCGATCTCTTCACTGAAAGCTTTTTGCTTTTGTAGCTGGTTCAGGGTAAAAACAGATTCGGCTGTAAAATCCTGGTCCATCAGCATATCATCTTTAAAATATTGAAAACCCGTTGTGCTACTTAGTACAAACTTATCTGTTCTGTATTCAAGCAATAGATTATTGGTCAATACCTTACGGTTATAAGCCGATGAATCATTAATATTAACGGGATCGATTACATTCGTTTCTTTATGGTAAAAGCCATAAGGGAAAGCTCCCTGGTCTACATAATCATAAGAGATTGTGTAAGCCGCAAGAAATTCGGGAGAAATTCGCCAGTCCAGTTTAAAGCGCCCCCCCGCCGATTCTTCGAAATCAGCTTTTTTATTCGTATATATATTTGTAAAATAGCCATCATTACGATCATAATATCCACTCAAAGAAATACCTAATTTATCACCTATTTTCATGTAGTGAGAAGCCTTGGCTTTAAATTGTCCATAATTACCTGCTGAGAGAGAAAGTTTAGTTCCCTGATAATTAAAAGG
>DAMCDT010000099.1:3928-11471 GCA_032058265.1 Tannerellaceae bacterium | reverse complement strand
ATATGATTTTCTTAAAACCAATTGACGAAGAACTACTTCATGAAGTTGGAAAAAAATTCAACCGTATTATTACAGTCGAAAATGGAGTGATAACAGGTGGATTAGGAAGCGCCGTTCTTGAATTTATGGCAGATAATGGATATACACCTTTTGTGAAAAGATTAGGAGTACCTGATGCTTTTATTGAACACGGTTCTATTCCAGAATTACTTCACTTGTGCGGAATAGATGCGGAAAGCATAGCAAGTATAATAAAAGAGAATTCATGAAATGAGAATAATCATAGCCGGGGCAGGCGAAGTGGGTACACACTTGGCAAGGATGCTGGCGCAAGAAAGGCACGATATTGTACTAATGGATGCAGATGAAGAACGTTTAAGTGTTTCTTCTGCAGGTGCCGAGATACTTCCCGTTGTAGGAAATCCAACTTCTTTAAGGGATCTGGAAGAAGCAGGTGTGAAAAACTCAGATTTATTTGTAAGTGTTACTCCGGAAGAAACGACTAATATCACCGCCAGTATTTTAGCCTCTAATATAGGTGCCAATAAAACATTTGCACGTATCAATAACTACGAATACTTTCTACCTAAGAATAAAGAATTATTTGAACGGTTAGGCATCAGTGCAATGATATACCCGGAAATGCTGGCAGCCAAAGAGATTGTAACTGCCGTCCGCCGTCCCTGGACACGACAATACTGGGAACTTTTCGGGGGTGCAATCACATTGATTGGTGTTAAGGTAAGGGAAAACTCCCAATTGGTAAACAAACAGCTTTCCGAATTATCGGAAGATAATAAGGTTTATCATATTGTAGCGATCAAACGTAAAAATGAAACGATCATACCTCGTGGAAATGATCAGGTTCTTGCAGGAGATATATTGTTTTTTACCACTACAAAAGAACATATAAATGATATCCAGATACTGGCAGGAAAATCAAATCCGGAAGTAAAAAAGGTTATTATTATGGGTGGTAGCCGTATTGCCCTCCGCACATGCGATTATTTACCCAGCCACATTCGGATCAAAGTTATCGAGATAAATAAAGAGAAAAGTCACCGGATTGCAGAAGTAGTGCCCAGCAATGTATTGATCATCAATGGAGACGGACGTGATTTAGACCTCTTAATGCAAGAAGGTATAAAAGATTCACAGGCTTTTATTGCATTGTCGGAGAATTCAAGCACAAATATACTGGCTTGCTTAGCAGCCAAACGCTTTGGAGTGGCTAAAACTATCGCTAAAATTGAAAATTTAGACTACATTCCATTGGCAGAAAGTATGGATATAGGTTCTGTTATTAATAAGAAGCTAATAGCTGCTAGCCATATCTATCAATTCCTGTTGGATGCTGACGTTACCAATGTTAAAAGCCTGGCATTTGCAAATGCTGACGTAGCCGAATTAGTAGCACGTCCAAACTCAAAAATAACCAAGAAAATGGTTAAAGACCTTCATTTGCCTAAAGATATGACTCTAGGGGGATTGATTAGGGATGGAGAGCCAATGATGGTTAAAGGAGACACCCAGATTCAACCTTATGACAACGTAGTTGTTTTCTGTTTAGATACAGCAATGCGTAAACTGGAAGATTACTTTAATTAAAATGTTGAATATACGTTTTGTCATAAAGATGCTAGGCTCCATGTTTATCCTGGAGACATTTTTCATGTTAATGGCTGTAATCGTAGCTTTAATTTACAAAGGGGACGATCTGTATCCTCTACTAATCTCAACCGGACTTTTATTTGGAACAGGTATTGTTTTTTATTTGATAGGAATGCGTGCTAACGAACACAGGGCAGGCCGCCGGGAAGGAATGCTGATTGTAACCCTTACCTGGACGCTTTTATCCCTTTTTGGAATGCTTCCCTTTTACTTAGGAGGTTACATTGATAATATTACGGATGCCTTTTTTGAAACTATGTCGGGATTTACTACTACCGGAGCAAGTATACTGGCTGATATTGAAAGTCTACCGAAAGGAATTCTATTCTGGAGAAGTCTTACACAATGGCAGGGAGGTATAGGTGTGGTCGTATTTACCGTCGCACTATTACCTGTATTTGGTTTCGGCGCATCACAGATGTTTGACGCAGAAACAACAGGTATAACACATGAAAGATTCCGCCCGCGGGTCACACAAGTAGCCAAAAGGCTTTCAGGAGTTTATCTTTTGTTTACTGTTGTTTTAACCGGCCTTTTATGGGCCGGGCCGATGGATATTTATGATGCGATCAATCATTCTCTGACAACAGTTTCTACAGGAGGATTTTCGACAAAGAACGAAAGTGTTGCTTATTGGGATTCATCGTACGTTGAATACATTATTATGATATTCATGTTTATCGGATCAGTGAACATGACATTGTTATACTTCTTTATCAATGGAAGCCCAAAAAAGCTTTTTAAAGATGAAGAAGCCAGGTGGTTTTTCTTTTTTGTACTTATCGTGATTGGTATAACAACAACCTGGTTATTATATAATGGATTTTTTCCCGGGATTGAAAATGCCTTCCGTAAAGCTGCTTTTCAGGTAATAACACTGATATCGTCCTGCGGTTTTGCTACGGCCGACTATATTCCCTGGGGTCCTTTCTTCTGGTTAATTGCTCTTATAATTATGTTTGTTGGCGGATGTGCCGGTTCCACCAGCGGCGGACTCAAAATGGGGAGGTTTGTTGTTTTGAATAAAAACCTGTCAAATGCTTTTCTCAAACAAACCCATCCGAATGCCGTAATACCGGTACGAATGAACGGACACGTGGTATCTGCAGATATTGTCCATCGTATTTTAGCTTTCGCATTTGTATATATTGCCCTTATCCTGGCAAGTTGTTTGGTATTAATGCTGGATGGAGTCGGTTTTGAAGAATCCATTGGCGCCACAATATCTTCAATAAGTAATGTCGGACCAGCATTAGGTAAAATAGGTTCTTTGGGCAATTATGCTGATATACCAACCATATCCAAATGGTTCCTTGCTTTCCTTATGATGGTTGGCCGCCTTGAGATATTTACGGTATTAACGATCCTGCTTCCCGGTTTCTGGAAACAATAGTATTATCCTAACGCTTATGCCATCGCATTGGCACAATTGTGCCAACACGAAGGCACAGCAGTGCCACCGGCATGGCATTGTTGTGCCATGCCGGTGGCACAAGTTATAAAGTATGAACGATTAATCATAAACATTGTAAACTTTTAAACAAACATCGCAGACTTTTTTACCCAGTAAAAGGGGCTTCAACTGCCTTGATTTTGTATTTTTGTGCTTTAACTTATTTAACTAACGGAGAATGCATTTATTTCTGACCATCGGGATAATATTTACCTCCTGTTTTCCGTTATGATAGTTACGAATGACAATAGAAAAAGGAATGATCGAATATATTAAAGGTGAGATTGCAGAGCTTACACCTACCGGCATGGTATTGGAATGTGCCGGGATAGGTTATGAAATCAATATTTCCCTTAACACTTACAGTGCTTTTAATGGTAAGCCTTCAGCAAAAATATACATTTACGAGGTGATACGCGAAGACGCCCACACGTTGTATGGCTTTGCCGAAAAAATAGAGCGGGAGTTATTTCTTATGCTAACGTCCGTTTCCGGGGTTGGACCTAATACAGCACGAATGATACTTTCGTCACTTCCTCCTACAGAACTGATACAAGTTATTGCTACAAATAATGAAACAGCGCTTACATCTGTAAAAGGTATCGGGCTAAAAACAGCCCAGCGAATATTGGTTGATTTGAAAAACAAGGTAAAAACAACGGAAACAACGCTGCCTGTTGGAGCAACAGCCGTTGGAACAGCTCCTATTGCAGAAGAAGCTGTTGCCGCCTTAGTGATGTTGGGATTTCAGAAAGCCGCTTCACATAAAGTAGTAGTTTCAATCTTAAAAAGTTCACCCGGATTACCTGTCGAGCAGGTAATAAAGAGTGCGCTCAGAATGCTTTAATGAAAAAAAGATATATATATATCGTCCTTACTTCCATCGTATTGTCTTCTGCCGGACTATTCTCGTTGAATGCCGATTATCTGGCGTATACTTCTTCATTACCGGAAATAGAATTACTGGATGAACCTGACTTTCCCGAACCGGCAGTTCTTCCGCAGCAGGAAGATACTGTAGTACCGCCACGTTATCCTGTATCCAAAACGATGCCGGAAGAGTATGACGATATCCTTTTAAATTCCCCCGCAGATCTACGGGATCCGGAAAATGTTAAAACGACTGTAGATTACGACCTCAATACCGGTATGTATATCATACGTACAAAGATTGGCGACATGGAACTGGGAACTCCCATGTCGCTTACACCTGAAGAATACCAGGATTATAGTATGCAGCAATCCTTACGTTCGTATTTCCGCCAGAAGAACGAAGAAGAATTCCGAAAAGAACTAAATAACGAGTTCAGCCTTACGGATATGCAGTTCGACATAGGTCCGGCAGAAAGGATATTCGGGAAAGGTGGTGTACGGGTACGAACACAAGGTTCGGCAGAGATCACGCTAGGGCTGAAACAAAACAAAACGGATAATCCGTCACTTCCTGAAAGAGCAAGAAAAAGAACTTTCTTTAATTTTGATGAGAATGTACAATTAAATGTGCAAGCCAATGTAGGTACTAAGGTTAACTTCGGTATGAATTACAATACTGAAAGTACTTTTGACTTTGACTCAAAGAAGTTAAAACTGGCTTACGTCGGTGAAGAAGACGAGATTATCAAAACCCTGGAAGCCGGTAACGTCAGTATGACAACGAGTAATTCCCTAATCAATGGCGGAGCTGCGTTGTTTGGTATCAAAGCGGATCTGCAATTCGGTAAATTACGTGTAAACACACTTTTTGCACAACAGGAATCCCAATCCCAAACGGTAAACTCAAGGGGGGGAGTACAAACCAAACCTTTTGAAATAACGGTAGATAAATATGATGAGAACCGCCACTTCTTTTTGAGTCATTATTTCCGTGATACTTATGATGCAGCCCTTGCCAATTTACCACAAATACGTTCGTCGGTAGTTATTAACCGTGTGGAAGTCTGGGTTACCAATAAACAGTCAAATTACGATCAGGCGCGGAATATTGTTGCTTTTACAGATTTGGCGGAATATAACCATTACAATAATAATAACGTTCATGTAAGACCAAGCGGCTCATTAGCTATTCCTTATAATAATGCGAATACGCTATACAACACGATTATAACAGATTTCGCGGGTGCTCGTGATATTAGTAAGGTAAAACAGGTACTAAGTTCTGATTTCATTGAAGGCCAGGAGTATGAAGAGATTCAAAGTGCCCGCAAATTAGACCCGTCAGAATATACCGTTAATAAGCAATTAGGATATATTTCTTTAAGAACCCAACTGCAACCCAGCGAGGTTTTGGCTGTTGCATACGATTACCAATACGGCGGAACAGCTTACCAGGTAGGTGAATTCTCTACCGACAATACGAACAATACCAATAGCAGCTTGTTTGTAAAATTATTATCAGGTAACTCGATGACTCCGGATATGTTGTTTTGGGACCTGATGATGAAAAACGTTTATTCGTTAGATGCTTATGCCGTCCAGAAGGAAAAATTCCGGCTTGATATCTTATACCAAAGTGATACGACAGGTACTTACCTGAACTATATTTCCGAAGGGAATATTAAAGACGAGATATTATTACGGGTAATGAACCTCGATCGCCTGGACTCAAAGAATGAACCTTATCCGGATGGTTTCTTTGACTTTGTGGAAGGCTTTACAATTCTCACAGAAAACGGACGGGTTATTTTCCCGGTTGTAGAACCTTTTGGTTCGCATCTAAGCTCAAAAATAGGAAATCCTTCAATCGCCAGTAAATATGTTTATCAGGAGTTATACGACTCGACGCTGACAATAGCCCGCCAGATCGCTGAAAAAAACAAATTTATCCTACGGGGCGAATATAAAGCCTCATCCGGTTCAGAGATACAATTAGGAGCCAGCAATGTGGCACGTGGTTCTGTAAGGGTTACCGCGGGCGGAGTTTTATTAGCTGAGAATGTCGACTACATTGTCGATTATACTTCAGGAACCGTTACCATTCTGAATGAAAGTATTATCGCTGCGGGTACTCCGGTAAGTGTCAGTCTGGAAAACCAATCGATGTACAGCATGCAACGGAAAACAATGGTGGGGGTTGACTTGAATTATCAGTTCAATAAAGATTTCAATGTCGGAGCAACAGTCATGCATTTATCAGAAATGCCCCTGACTACTAAAACTGCATTCGGCGAAGAATCTATTAAGAATACACTTTGGGGATTAAACGCATCCTATAGAGGCGAAAGCCAATGGCTGACCAATGTGTTCGACAAATTACCATTACTTACATTAACGAAACCCAGCCAGATAACATTCAATGCCGAGTTCGCTCATTTAATTGCAGGCCATTATGAAAATAAATATACCGGAGGTTACTCTTATCTGGATGATTTTGAATCTACTCAGACCGGATTCGACTTATTGACAGCTTACCCTTGGAAATTGGCAAGTACCCCATATGAAGATGTTAATCCGAAATTCCCGGAAGCAAGTTATATTGATAATATTGACTATGGTAAAAACCGCGCTTTATTTGCGTGGTATAATATAGATGGGATATTTACGCGACAGAATTCCACGTTAATGCCATCGCATCTTAAAAGGGATTTAGACCAATTATCTAATCATTATGTCCGCGCAGTTAAACTGGATGAAGTATTTCCTAACAGGCAAAAGGGAACCTATGACGCAAGTCTTTTGCATGTATTAAATGTCGCCTATTATCCTAACGAACGAGGTCCGTACAACCTCGATGCCGACGGAATGAATGAAGACGGTAGTTTGATGAATCCTGAAAAGCGTTGGGGAGGGATGATGCGCAAAATTGACCAAAGTGATTTTGAATCAGCAAACATTGAGTATATCGAATTCTGGATGCTGGATCCTTATATTTATAAACCGAATTCATTAGGAGGAGACCTATACTTCAACCTGGGAGAAATATCTGAAGATATCCTTAAAGACGAAAAGAAATTTTATGAAAACGGACTGCCGATAGACGGTGATACGGCAAAAGTGGATTTCACCAAATGGGGTAAAGTTCCACGCCAGCAAAGTACGGTATATGCTTTCGACAATACGGCAGGAGCGCGTAGTATCCAGGATGTCGGCTTTAATGGGCTTTCCAGTCTGGAAGAACAAACCTATGGAGATTATGCCGAATATTTATCAACGTTACAAGCGAAACTGTCTCCTGAGTTGTGGGATAAATTCTATGAGGATCCTGCCGGAGACAACTATCGTCATTACCGGGGCGCAGCCCTTGACAGGGATGAAGTAAGTATCCTCGATAGATATAAATTCTATAATGGCTCGGAAGGTAACTCAAGGTCTTCAGAAGACACCGGAGAACGATTTGATGCATCATCACAAACGACTCCAGACGTGGAAGACCTCAATCAGGACAATACCATGAACAAAAATGAGAAATACTTTGAATATAAA
>DAMCDT010000099.1:0-3918 GCA_032058265.1 Tannerellaceae bacterium | reverse complement strand
ATAAAGTATCTCTTCGCCCTGAGGATATGAGAGTAGGACAAAATTATATTGTCAATATCGATACACCCTCCGTTACTCTTGCGAACGGTAATTCGGAAAGAGTGACATGGTATCAGTTCAAAATACCGGTAAAAGAATTTGAGAAAACAGTTGGTAATATACGTGATTTTAAGTCGATTCGTTTTATGCGTATGTATATGACCGGTTTTAGCGATACAACGGTTCTACGTTTTGCCAAGTTTGAATTGGTGCGTGGCGAATGGAGAAATTATACGCAAGATCTATCCAATCCTTCTACTCCTCCTTCCATCAATGCTTCTTTGGATGTAGCTTCTGTTAATATTGAAGAGAATGGTAATAAAACACCGGTTAATTATCTGGTTCCTCCCGGTGTATCCCGTTCAATCGACCCCGGACAACCTCAAATGATCCTGCAAAATGAACAGGCTTTATCCATGAAGATAACAAACCTGGCACCTGCCGATGCAAGGGCAATTTACAAGAATACCTACTACGACTTCCGTCAATATAAAAGATTGCAGATGTTTACACATGCTGAAGCTCTTGCCCAGGATGTAACAGGGCTTAAGGACAATGATCTTTCTGTGTTTATCCGTTTGGGTTCCGATTATAAGAATAACTACTACGAATATGAAATACCGTTGACATTAACTCCTCATCGTACTTACCTGTCATCAGAAAGCGAACTAGTGTGGCCTACAAGTAATATGTTTAATTTTAGATTTGAGGTATTAACAGATCTAAAGTTAAACCGTAACAGGGCAAAACGAGATGGGGTGAACGGAACTTCTTTCCAAACGAAATATTCCGAATATGATCCTGATAATACTAAAAACACAATCAGTATAGTCGGTAATCCCAGCTTATCAGAAGTAAAAGTCATTATGATAGGTGTACGCAATAATTCAAACCAGATTAAGAGCACAGAGGTATGGGTAAACGAATTGCGTGTAACGGATTTCAACGAAGAAGGCGGTTGGGCAGCAAATGCGAATCTTAATATTGCACTTTCCGATTTAGGAACATTCAATGCTGGAGGACGTATCGAAACAGCAGGATTTGGCGGATTAGACCAGTCACTAAATGAGCGTCGTCTGGATGATTACAAACAATACAATATCGCCGCGACGGTTGAAATGGGTAAATTCTTCCCTGAGAAAGCCAAAGTAAGTATTCCAGTTTACTACGCTTATTCGAAAGAAATTATCGATCCAAAGTATAATCCATTGGATCAGGACATTAAATTGAAAGAATCACTTGATGGCGTAGAAACAAAAGCGGAAAAAGATTCTATTCTCAGTTTCGCCCGTGAGAAAACAACGGTAAAAAGCATAGCTTTAAATAATGTTAAGGTGGATATAAAAAGTAAGACGCCTATGCCATACGACCCTGCAAACTTTACATTTGGTTACTCATTCAGTGAAAATAAGAGTAATCGTCCTGATACGGAATATGAAACAACGAAAGACTACAGGGCAAACTTTGCTTATAATTATACACCTTATCTTCCGCCTTTCCGTCCTTTTGCAAAAGTAAAGACTAGTAATGGCTCTACACGGTATATAAAACAATTAAGTATCAATTACGTTCCGTCGAATATTAGTTTCCAAACAGCTATGATGCGTAATTACTATGAATTGCAATTGCGCGACCTTAACAATATGGGCGGAGAAAATAATATTCCGGTTTCATTCAGCCAGAATTTTTATTGGGACAGGGCTTTCAGTATCAGTTGGAGCTTTACCAATAACCTTCGTGCTACTTTCTCTTCCGGGACAAATGCACGCATTGAAGAACCGCATGTACAGGTAAATAAAAAACTTAATCCGGATCAATATCAGGTTTGGAAAGATTCGGTACGTCAAAGTATTGCCGATCTGGGAACACCGATGAAATATGACCAACGGTTCAACGTAAGTTATAACCTTCCATTGCAGCATATTCCGGTACTTGACTGGGTGAATGCCTCTGTGATGTACAATGCTACTTATACCTGGGACCGTGGAGCCGTTATAGATGCAGAAACAGAAATAGGAAATACGATCAGGAATCAACGACAGATTGATGTGCAAGGTGGCTTTAACTTTCTCAATTTTTATAACAAGAATAAATATTTGAGAGAAGTAAACCAGAAATTCAGCGGTACATCCCGAAATACAACCAGGCCTACTGCTGCCCAGACCCCTAAGAAAAGGCCGAAACTGGAGAAAGAAGTAACACTCAATCTGGATAGTGGAACGGTTGTCCAGCATGGTATGCTTACAAAAAAACTATTTGTAAGAGCTCGAGGAGCTGACGGAAGATCATATAAAATTAAATTTAAACCCATTGACCATGCACGAATAAGGATTGAAAATAAAGATACTGTTACGCTTCAATTAACACTTACACCCGGATCTGATCCTACTGAACATTTCCTTTCATCAGCATTGGAGCATACAACCCGTTTTCTTATGATGTTGAGAAGGATTAACATCCAGTACTCTATGACGGATGGAATGATGGTTCCCGGTTTCCGTCCGGGCATTGGAGATATTTTTGGGCAAGGTCGTATGAATAGTTCATTTACACCAGGATTAGGATTTGCCTTTGGTTCTGTCAGGAGAAGCTATATTGATGAACTAGCGGAAAAGGATTGGCTGGTCATGTCACAGACAAATGTGAATCCGGCTATCATGAATAGTGCAAAAACTTTAAATATAACCATGAATTTAGAGCCATTTGCCGGGCTGAAGATAGATTTGACAGCAAACCGCGTAGACACACGTAATACGGAAATCCAGTACATGTATAACGGAATGCCGGAAATAATGGGAGGAAACTTTACCATGACTACCGTTGCTATCCGTTCGGCATTCGGCAGTATCGGTGACCAGAGAAACGGTTATGCTTCCAAAACATTCGAAAATTTTTTGAATAATCGTCATATCATTGCTTCACGTTTGCAGAATCAATATATGAACACAACTTATCCCGCCGATGGATTTTTGGCTGGTACTGCACAAGCAGGTCAACCTTATAATCCTGCCCTCGAGAACGGTTCCGTTAATCCTAATTCAACCGACGTGTTAATTCCGGCATTTCTAGCGGCTTATACAGGCCGGAATGCTAATAAGATTGCCTTGACTGCATTCCCTTCTATCACAAGTTTGCTACCTAACTGGAGAATCACTTATGATGGATTATTACGAATCCCGATTGTAAAAAAATACTTTAAGAATTTAATATTAAGTCATCAATACAGATGTGTATATAATGTTGGCGCATTTTCTTCATTCTTAAATTGGGTAGATGCCGGACAGGATGGTCTTGGTTTTGTGAGAGATATATTAACAAACAACCCTTCACCATCGTCACCCTATGATATATCCGCAGTAAGTTTGACAGAAGGATTCAGTCCTTTAGTAGGCGTAGATGGAACATTATTAAATAATGTTACTTTACGTTCGGAATACCGCACTACACGTAATTTGAACCTTAATATTTCGTCCTACCAAATTGTCGAATCACATTCCAATGAACTTATCGTTGGTTTAGGATATAAACTTACCGAATTTAATAAAGTCCTAAAAAGAAAAGCGACCCAGGACTTTAGTAATGATTTAACTTTAAGGTTGGATTTCTCATATCGTAAAATGCAATCTCTTATCCGTAAAATAGAAGATGCAACAACACAGGCGACAAGTGGTAATATAGCTAAAACGATACAATTCTCGGCTGATTATGGATTAAGCAAAGCATTGACTTTACGTGCATTCTATGATCTGCAAATTAACGAACCGTTAGTATCCAGCGCTTCTTATCCTACTTCAAACTCCAGCTATGGGGTAAGTGTTCGCGTATCATTAACCCAGTAAACTCAAAAATTAGGTAAATAATTTTTTAAACAATGTACGT
>DAMCDT010000098.1:0-11472 GCA_032058265.1 Tannerellaceae bacterium | reverse complement strand
AATGATGACAGGCGAGGAGAATGCTTCCGGAAGTATAATAATGTCAAAGACTCATACGAAGATCATTCCCTCTTTTTGAAACGTTCCCGGTATGAAAGCCTTTACAAACTAAAAATAACGGATTATAAAGGTTGGGCAAAAGGATTACAGAAATGCGGTTACGCGACGGATAAAGCTTATGCAAATAAACTGATCAAGCTGATTGAAGATTATGAATTATACCGTTTCGACACAGATAAGAAAGCATCCAAAACGGTAAATAAGAAGAAGGTTGATAAAGATTTTGTCATTAAACGTACGGTTTATAAAACGAATGGATTAATATATGTGTTGGCAAAAGAAAACGATACGCTGGATGAGGTTGCAGAAGATACAGGCCATAAAGTGAAAGACCTGAAGAAATTTAATGAAATACCGGAGGACTTCCCATTGCAAAAAGGCGACATTATTTATCTTGAGAAGAAAAAAAGTAAAGCAGACAAACCACATTTTGACCATGTTGTGCAGATCGGTGAATCAATGCATAGCATTTCGCAGAAATATGGATTGAAAATAAAAAACCTCTATAAGCTTAATAAAAAGAAAGAAGACTACGTACCCGAAGAAGGAGATGTGCTTAAACTTAGATAAGTTAATCCAAAAAGTATTACCTTTGCATTCCAAATTGATACCACAATGAGTGATCAACGTTATAACTTGCGGGGTGTATCTGCCTCAAAAGAGGATGTCCACAATGCTATCAAGAATATAGATAAAGGAATATTCCCTAAAGCATTCTGTAAAATCATACCCGATATTTTGGGAGGTGATCCCGAATATTGCAATATTATGCATGCCGACGGAGCCGGAACAAAATCTTCCCTTGCTTATATGTATTGGAAAGAAACCGGAGATATTTCCGTGTGGAAAGGCATTGCTCAGGACGCTTTAATAATGAATATCGATGATTTGCTCTGCGTAGGTGCAATTGATAATATACTTGTTTCATCCACCATCGGACGTAATAAGTTATTAATTCCGGGTGAGGTGATCTCTGCTATTATTAATGGTACGGACGAATTACTCTCAGAATTAAGGGATATGGGAGTTGGTTGCTATGCTACAGGTGGGGAAACTGCCGACGTAGGCGACCTGGTACGTACAATCATTGTGGACAGTACGGTAACCTGCCGGATGAAACGAGCAGACGTTATAGACAACAGCCGGATTCAGGGTGGCGATGTGATTGTTGGCCTTGCCTCATACGGGCAGGCAACCTATGAAAAGTCATATAACGGAGGAATGGGTAGCAACGGACTTACTTCTGCCCGCCACGATGTGTTTTCCCACTATCTTGCTTCGAAATATCCTGAAAGTTACGATGCTGCCGTTCCCGATGAATTGGTATATTCCGGTAAATTAAAGCTTACTGACGAGATAGAAGGTTTAGGTATCGACGCCGGAAAGCTGGTTCTTTCTCCGACACGAACGTATGCCCCTGTCGTAAAAGTCTTATTGGATAAACTACACGGTGCCATACATGGTATGATCCATTGCTCCGGAGGCGCACAAACGAAGATCATGCATTTCGTGGAAAATAAACGGGTTGTCAAGAACAACCTCTTCCCTATCCCACCGCTTTTTGCTATTATACAGGAAAACAGCGGTACAGACTGGAAAGAAATGTATAAGGTCTTCAATATGGGACACCGTATGGAGGTTTATTTATCTCCCGAACATGCTGACGAAGTGATCAGTATAAGTAAGAGCTTCGGTATAGACGCCCAAGTGGTAGGCTATATGGAAGATGCAGAAAATAATGAATTAATTATTGAAAGCGAGAAAGGTCGCTTCATTTATTGATATAAATGGCTGACAGTAAATTATTGAGTCGATTGGACGGACTTGTAAGCCGTTTTGAAGAAGTAGGTACTTTAATTACCGACCCGGCTGTAATAGCCGACATGAAACGGTTTGTTAAACTCAACAAGGAATACCGCGACCTGGAAAAGATCGTTACTACACGTGCCGAATACGTAAAAGCGTTAAACGGCATTGAAGAAGCTAAAGAACTTCTTGAAACGGAACAAGACCAGGAAATGCGCGAGATGGCCCGCGAAGAACTAGAGGCCTGTAACAACCGTATCCCCGACTTAGAAGAAGAAATCAAACTATTACTTGTCCCCGCCGATCCGCAGGATGATAAAAATGCCATTGTGGAAATACGCGGAGGCACAGGTGGTGATGAAGCGGCTATCTTTGCCGGAGACTTATACCGTATGTATGTAAAATACTGTGAGAGCAAAGGATGGAAAGTGGAAGTCACCAGCTATACCGAAGGAACATCCGGAGGATTTAAGGAAATCATTTTTACCGTCAGTGGCGATGGTGTTTATGGAATACTCAAATACGAATCAGGCGTTCACCGGGTGCAACGTATCCCTCAAACAGAAACACAAGGCAGGGTTCATACGTCTGCTGCTACCGTCGCTGTACTTCCTGAAGCAGAAGAATTCGATGTAGAAATAAAGGAATCGGATATCCGTACGGATATTTTCTGTGCTTCCGGTCATGGTGGCCAATCAGTTAACACAACGTATTCTGCCATCCGCTTAGTGCATATTCCAACGGGCATAACCGTACAATGTCAGGACGAGAAGTCACAATTGAAGAATAAAGCAAAAGCGATGGTCGAACTCCGGAGCCGTATATATAATATGGAATACCAGAAGTACCTGGACGAAATAGCCTCTAAGAGGAAAACAATGGTTTCCTCTGGAGACCGCTCCGCCAAGATACGTACATATAATTATCCGCAAGGACGAATTACAGACCATCGTATCAATTATACTATTTATAATCTTTCCGCTTTTATGGATGGAGACATACAGGATTGTATCGACCATTTGATAATTGCTGAAAACGCCGAAAGATTAAAAGAATCGGAACTATAAACGATAAACTTATCATGAATAAACAACAACTATTTGAAAATATTAAAAAGAAACAGTCTTTCCTTTGTATAGGATTAGATACCGATATAAAAAAGATTCCCAAACATTTATTGAATGAGGAAGACCCTCTGTTTGCTTTTAATAAAGCGATTATCGACGCTACTGCCGATTATTGCGTAGCTTATAAGCCCAACCTGGCCTTTTACGAGAGTGAAGGAGTTAAAGGCTTACTTTCCTTTGAAAAAACTGTGGCTTATATAAAAGAGAATTACCCTGACCAGTTCATCATAGCGGACGCAAAACGGGGAGATATTGGGAATACGTCTGAAATGTATGCCCGCTCCTTCTTCGACCATATAAAAGTAGATGCTGTTACGGTAGCCCCTTACATGGGCGAAGATAGTGTGAAGCCTTTTCTTATTTATCCCGAAGCATGGGTAATTTTACTGGCACTAACATCCAATAAAGGATCGCAGGACTTTCAGATGATCGAAGATGCAGATGGGGAACGCTTATTCGAAAAAGTTTTAAAAAAATCTCAAGAATGGGGAACAGATGAACAACTTATGTACGTGGTTGGCGCCACACAAGGAAAAATGTTTCTGGATATAAGAAAAATAGTTCCCGACCATTTCCTTTTGGTTCCGGGCATTGGCGCACAGGGAGGAAGCCTTAATGAAGTCGCACAATATGGAATGAATGATACATGTGGCTTATTAGTAAACTCTTCACGCGCCATTATTTATGCCGATAACACTACTAATTTTGCGCTAACTGCACGCAATGAAGCACATGTTGTACAACAGGAAATGACTGATTATCTTATAGAAAAAGGAATTATTAATAACAAGGCATAGGCTAAACCAATATTTTTTACCAAATTTGCAGGCTGTTCGATGAACAATTATTAATAAAATTTACAAATACAATTAAGTAATACCTAATGGAGTTTACAGCTCAACAAATTGCAACCTTTCTGAATGGAACTATTGAGGGAGACCCTGACGCTAAAGTAAATAGTTTCTCAAAGATAGAAGAAGGTAAACCAGGTTCTATGTCTTTTTTGGCAAATCCAAAATACGAACACCACATTTATCAAACAGAAGCAACTATTGTATTAGTAAACAATAATTTTGTTCCTAGTGCTCCTATTAAATCAACTTTAATAAAGGTAGCAAATGCTTACGCGGCTTTAGCGCTCATACTTGACATCGTAGAACAATCTAAAACGAAAAAAGAAGGGATTGACTCTACTGCATTCATACATAATTCGGCAAACATCGGGAATGAATGCTATGTTGGTAATTTTGCTTATATTGGAGAGAACGTTAAATTGGGGAATAACTGCAAAGTTTATCCCCATGTTTATATAGGGGATAATGTAACAATTGGTAATAACTGTATTTTGTATCCACACGTTACCATTTACGAAGGTTGTGTGATTGGTAATACATGTATATTGCATGCAGGATCAGTTGTCGGTTCGGATGGCTTCGGTTTTGCACCCGAAGGAGACAACTATAAAAAGATTCCCCAATTGGGTAATGTGGTATTAGAGGATAATGTTGAAATCGGAGCCAATACGACTATCGACCGTGCTGTAATGGATTCCACTATTATCCGACAAGGTGTTAAATTAGATAATCTAGTTCAAATCGCTCATAATGTTGAAGTTGGTGAACATACTGTTATGGCTTCGCAAGTGGGTATTTCCGGATCGGTAAAGATTGGAAAGCATTGTCAATTTGGCGGCCAGGCCGGATTAGCCGGACATCTTCATATCGGAGATAATGTTGCCATTGGCGCCCAATCAGGTGTGATCGGTAATATTGAAGACAGACGTAAAATACTAGGTGCTCCGGCAATCGACGCAAAGAACTTTATGCGCTCGAGTGCTATTTTTGGTCGTCTACCCGAAATATACCGCACACTTGGACAGATGCAACGCGAAATTGATCAACTCAAAAAAGAGATTAATAAATAATTATAGGAAAACGATGCTTAAACAAAATACGCTCGCTAAAAGCTTTTCACTAAAAGGAAAAGGATTACATACAGGTTTAAATATTAACATAAAATTTAACCCGGCTCCTGAGAATCATGGATATAAAATTAAACGAGTGGATTTAGAAGGGCAACCGCTTATCGATGCTTTAGCAGAAAATGTTGTTAACACACAAAGGGGTACGGTTATATCAAAAAATAATGTTCAGGTCAGTACGATTGAACATGCCATGGCTGCATTGTATGCCTTCGAAATAGATAATTGTTTAATTGAAGTAGATGCGCCTGAATTTCCTATTCTGGATGGGAGTTCCCGTTTCTTCGTTGAAGAAATACAAAAAGCAGGCATTGAAGAGCAAAATGCTCCGAAAGATTATTACATCGTTAAGAATAAAATGGAAGTAAAAGATGAAAAAACAGGTTCATCTTTAATTATACTTCCCGATGATAAATTCAGTATCAATGTTCTCATCTCATTCGATTCCTGCGTCCTCTCCAATCAATATGCTACCCTGAACGATCTAAGTGAATTTCCTACGGAAATTTCTACTTCGCGCACTTTTGTATTTGTTCGTGAGGTTGAAACCTTGATGAATAACAATTTAATAAAGGGTGGTGATCTGGATAATGCTATTGTTATCTACGATCAGGAAATGCCCCAGGAAGCACTTAAAAAATTAGCAAAAGAATTAAATATCCCCTACAAGGATATTAAATCATTAGGATATATAAATAATGAACCATTAGTGTTCAACAACGAGCCTGCCCGTCATAAATTAATTGACGTGATAGGTGATATCGCTTTGATTGGGAAACCTATACGTGGACGTATTATTGCTACCCGCCCTGGTCATAAGATTAATAACCAATTAGCACGAATGATCAGGAAAGATATAAAGTTGAACGAGATACAGGCTCCTGTTTATAATCCCAATACCCCTCCGGTAATGGATGTAAACAGAATTAAAGAACTATTGCCTCACCGTTATCCGTTCCTTTTAGTCGATAAAATCATAGAAGTAGGCGGTAATTATATCGTTGGTATTAAAAACATATCTGTAAACGAACCATTCTTTACAGGACATTTCCCTCAGGAGCCTGTTATGCCTGGCGTATTACTGGTTGAAGCTATGGCGCAAACCGGAGGTTTATTAGTTTTAAATTCCATTGATGAACCCGAAAGATATTCAACTTATTTCATGAAGATTGATCAGGTTAAATTCCGGCAAAAAGTAACTCCGGGCGATACGATTATTCTTCGTTTGGAATTGATCGCACCTATTCGTAGAGGAATATCCACTATGAAAGGCTATGTATTTGTTGGTGAGAAGCTAGTTTGTGAAGCGGAATTTATGGCACAAATCATAAAAAACAAATAACAATTATAATAATGAGTCATTCTCCTTTAGCTGTTGTTCATCCCGAAGCTAGAATCGGAAAAAATGTGATTATCGATCCGTTTTCAGTTATCGAAAAAGATGTTGTAATTGGTGATAATTGCCGTATATATCCACATGTCACTATTTTAGACGGAGCACGTATCGGTGATAATTGTAGTATTTTCCCGAATGCCGTAATAGCCGGTATCCCGCAAGACCTGAAGTTTGTTGGAGAAAAGACGACAGCAGAAATAGGCAATAACACTACTATACGCGAATGTGTAACAGTTAATAGAGGTACTGCAGCAAAGGGTAAAACGGTTATAGGTAACGATTGCCTTATTATGGCTTACAGCCATATCGCACATGATTGCGTATTAAAGGATCATATAATACTTGGGAACTCATCACAACTAGCCGGAGAAGTAGAGATTGATGATTATGCCATTGTAAGCGGTGGCAGTTTAGTTCATCAGTTTACGCGTATATCAAAACATGTTATGGTTCAGGGTGGTTCACGCATAGGCAAAGATATCCCTCCATACACTTTAATTGGACGTGATCCGATTGTTTATTGCGGTATTAATATTGTCGGACTCAGGCGAAGAGGATTTACGAACGAGCAGGTTTTCCTTATCCAGGACATATACCGTACCCTATATACAAGGGGATTAAATAACTCGGAAGCTCTGAAGGCTATCGAAACCGAATACCAATCCAGTGTCGAAAGAGACCTTATATTAAATTTTATCAAATCTTCCAACCGGGGAATTGTAAGAGGGTCGATAGACGAATTATAATTTTCATAAGCCCGCACTATTTTCTATATCTACTATTTAATCTTTCCATTTAATTTTATTATTTTTGAACAATTAAAAGAATAAAATTATGGTATTTAGATTTCTAATCCTGTCTGATGAAGTAGATGACTTTATCCGGGAAATTAAAATAGACTCGGAAGCTACTTTTATGGATCTTCACAATACTATCATTGAGTCTGTCGGATATGCAAAAGACCAAATGAGCTCATTTTTTATTTGTGATGACGATTGGAGCAAAAAAACTGAAATAACTTTAGTGGATATGGGATCATCTTATGAAGAAGATACCTATCTGATGGAAGATACACGTCTTGAAGAATTGATCGAAGACGAAGGGCAAAAGCTTCTATATGTTTTTGATTATCTGACGGAAAGAGCATTCTTCATTGAATTACGCGAATTAATTCCAGGAAAAAACTTAAGCAAACCTGAATGCAGCAGGTCTGAAGGTTTACCTCCGCAACAATCAATAAACTTTGATGAATTAGATACCAAAAATCCAGTAGGGAATGTACTTGGTGAAGATTTCTATGGAGATTCAGAATTCAATATGGATGAATTGGATAGCGGAGGCTTTGAAGGATTAGATAACATAGATGAAAGTTCATTTGAAGAAGAACGTTTTTGAAAAAACTCTCGTAATATTACTTGGACCGACCGGTGTCGGAAAAACCGAATTAAGTTTACGTCTTGCCGAACATTATAATACATCTATCATTTCTTCTGACTCCCGTCAACTGTACAAAGACCTAAAAATTGGTACGGCTGCTCCTACTACCGAACAGATGGAACGTATAAAGCATTATATGGTAGGACAGCTTGAATTAACAGATTACTATAGTGCCAGCGCCTTTGAGGAAGATGTACTTTCCTTATTAAACCAACTATTTAATACAACACCTGTAGTTGTAATGGCAGGCGGTTCAATGATGTACATTGATGCCGTCTGTAACGGGATTGATGATATTCCCACTGTAACTCCTGAAATAAGGAATAGAATTTATGCACAATTTGAACAGGAAGGACTTGCTCCTATTCTTGAAGAATTGAAAGCAGCAGATCCTATTCATTATGATGAAGTTGATAAAATGAATTATAAACGTGTAATCCATGCGGTTGAAATTTGCAGGATGACCGGAAAACCTTATTCATCTTTCAGAACAAGTATTAAAAAAAACCGGCCATTTAACATTATAAAGATTGGCTTAAACCGGGATCGGGAGGAGTTATGTGAGAGAATTAACTTGCGCGTTGACCAGATGATTGCTGATGGTTTAATTGAAGAAGCCCGACAGGTATATCCTCATCGTCATCTGAATTCTCTTAATACCGTAGGCTATAAAGAATTATTTCAATACTTTGAAGATAACTGGACGCTGGATTTTGCCGTCGAAAAGATAAAAAGAAACTCACGCGTATATGCACGGAAGCAAATGACCTGGTTCAAACGTGATAATGAAATTACCTGGTTTCATCCTGAACAGGAACAAGAAATTATCGAACACATTAAGAAACTTCTTCCAACTACTTAATCATGCCTTCCTACTTTAATGTGACACTCGATACATGCAAAAAATAGACCTAAATGAAAATAACAGGAATTTAATTTTTCTTATAACTCTAAAAACACAATTTAGCATTTTTACTATTTGCGGAAATAAAAATTCAGTTACTTTTGTATCGTGGTTTTTTCATAATAGTATTAGATTTAAGGTTAACAAAGTTAATTATGGGATGTCGGGAGATATCCTTTAATTGTTTATAAGAGGTATGTTTACCTCTTTTTTATTTCTATCCCTATTCATATCTTACTATCTTTGTTTTAAAGATGAAATAACAGGAAAATGATAAAATTGGTTTGTCTGATTATTTTTTTTTCATTATTCAGTTGCCACAGTTCCGTAAAAGATAATAATACCCTTCAGGTTTCAATCTTGCGCGGTCCGTCCGCAATTGCTTTTGCCCAATGGTTGAAGGCTCCGCCAGTAATCAATGGTAGGAAAATAAATATTAAGATCGTTGATTCACCTGAAATCATGCAAGCTTCTCTTATTAAACAAGAAGCCGATATAGCAGTACTTCCAATGATCAATGCTGCCAATTTGTATAACAAAGGAATTAATTATACACTTGCAGGGTGTCCGGTTTGGGGAACACTTTTCTTAGTTGAAAAGAATACTATCAGCAGGTCAAATAATACACTTTATGTTTTCGGATCAGGAACTACACCTGATATACTCACACGTTATTATCTCGAAAAAAATGGCTTATCATACGATATCAATTATTCTTTCACAACTGCAGGTGAGATGATGTTAGCCCTGCAGATAGGTAAAATAGACTGTGCTGTACTTAGTGAACCTTTCCTAAGCATGGCATTGAATAAAGATAGTACTCTACAAATAACAGCAAATCTGAATAATTTTACCGATATCTCACAAGGATTTGCACAAACAGCCGTGTTGTTAAATCCAACTTTGGAAAACCAAAAACATATTATTGACAGTTTGCTTTTGGTATCGTGCCTTCTTGCCACAACGTATCCGGAAGAAACTATTTGTATTCTTGAAGAACACAAAATTTTTCCCGATAAAATTCTAACTAAAGAAAGTATCGAACGTTGTAAAATACAGTATATCCCGGCCATTTCTTCCAAAGAAAGTATATATAGTTTCTTATCTCTAATAATGGATTACGAACCTCAAGCCATCGGAGGAAAACTTCCCGATATGCATTTTATTATTGATGCACCATGAGAAAGAGGTTACCCACATTCTTTTCAATACTGCTATTGCTCATTATATGGGAAGTATGTGCCCTAATAGTGGATCAACCGAATCTTTTCCCTCCTTTCATTGAGCTCCTTAAAACATTGGGGATACTTCTCACTTCATCATCATTTTATCAATCGTTTGCCGCAACTATCATTCGTGGATTAACCAGTATCCTAATCTCTCTGTTTATGGCCGTTGGCTTTGCTTACTTATTTGATCGATATCACTGGTTGTATGAATTATCTCGTCCGGTTTTATCAATCATGCGTTCCGTACCGGTTATATCCTTCGTTTTACTGGCTTTGATATTGTTACACAAAGAGAGTATACCTTTTCTTATCGGTTTCCTGGTTATGTTCCCATTACTCACCGAAAACTTAACAAAAGGCATTCAACAATTACAACACGATTATTCATTTTTTGCTAAAGTATTTCTAATTAAAGGAAAAAACCGTTTGTTACATATTTATTATCCTCAATTGAAACCATTTCTTTTCAGCGGACTTGCCTCGGCTATGGGATTCGGTTGGAGGGCAATAATAATGGGAGAAGTTCTGTCACAATGTAACTGGGGGATTGGAAGTGAGATGAAACGTGCACAAATGTTTATCGAAATACCCGAACTTTTAGCTTGGACCGTTATTGCTATATTCGTAAGCTTTATATTTGACAAAGGAATTAGCAGGTTAGAACATGTACAGATACCTTTGTTCTTTACATCATCATTTAAATACGTATCACCTACAAAGCTTAACATATTGATAGAGGATATTTCTTTTTCCTATGGTGAGAAAGAAATAATCACTCATTTTTCTTATAAATTTGAAACAGGAAATATTTATGCGATCTCTGCCCCTTCTGGTAAAGGTAAAACAACATTACTTCATCTGATTGACGGAACATTAAGTCCTGAATATGGATTTATTAATATGCGACGAGATAAAGGTATTTCGTCAGTATTCCAAGAACCGGTATTGTTAAATCATTTAAGCGTACGAAATAATATTAAACTCCCTCTGGCTACTTTTTATGCTGAAAAAGCAGCCAATAAAATGACAGATAAAGTATTATCTGAAATGGAATTAACAACCCTGGCAGATAAAAACCCCGCAAAATTAAGTTACGGACAACAACAACGCGTAGCCATTGCACGAGCATTAGCATTTCCTTCACCCTATTTACTGTTGGATGAGCCATTTAAAGGCTTGGATAAACCATTGAAATTCCGTATTATTCAATCCATTTTACACCAACAAAAAGAAACTGAGAGGATTATTATATTAACCTCTCACAATACAGAAGAAATTAATGAAATAACAGATAAATTTATTTTCTTATAGGATTACACGGTATTCTAAACCAGAAGGTCGATCCTTTTCCTTCTTTTGATTCTACGCCTATTTCGCCGTTAAGCATAGTAATAATGGTTTTGCATATCGATAGCCCTAATCCCGTCCCTTGTTTAAATGTATCTAATTTAACAAAACGGTCAAATATCTTTTCCCGAAATTCTTTCTTTATTCCCGCTCCTGTATCTTTCACATATACATAAATTTCATTA
>DAMCDT010000097.1:0-11493 GCA_032058265.1 Tannerellaceae bacterium | reverse complement strand
TTCCGTAATACTATGTTGTGTCAATCCTTCCGGATAAACTAACGCATGTGTCGCAAAGTATTCTTTATCTTCAGCTATAAGAGCGCAGATATCATCAAACGAAAGATGCCCCATCTCTACCGGATTCAACGGAGGTCCTGCCGCCTGTTCCTGTAAGTCGGCAGCGCGTCCGTCCCAAAACTGTGCGAAATTCAATGCCGAATTATATACCGTAGGAGCATTTACACCACCAAACTGGCCTCCAATCCCTTTCGAATATTGCAATCTGTCTACACCGCCGGTAGCTAAATCGTGGCAGGTAGCGCATGAAACAGAATTGTCGGCTGAAAGCCTTACGTCGTGATACAGTTTAAATCCTAAAGCAACTTTAGCGGGATCAGTCGGAATAGAGTCCATCAACGGTTGAACAGGTTCATTAGCAAACTCTTCCGCAACGGTAGGCGATTTATAATAAGTTTGCCGGATATTCTTTGCCCAGCCCAAGATCACTTTCTTTTCATCTTTGTTCAATGTTTTCCCCCAATGCATCGGCATTGTATAATAGATTGCAGGAGGCATGCTTCCACTGAGAGCCGTATGTTCAAGTTTAGCCATGTCTACTTCAGATACCGCTAGCCCGTTATCCAAAGCATTTACCAAATGGGTAAAATCAACGTAGTTAGTTCCTTCTTTTATATCCGCTTTTACAATAGGGCCTACGATGGGGAATTTACCATAAAACGGTAACGGTGCATTTTCGGCGTGGCAATCCAGACAACCGTTTTTACGAAGTATGGAAGCGACCTGCCTGGCTTCGTCACCTTCGAACTTCTTATATTCGGAAGATGAGCATCCTGTAAGCAAAAGAATTACAATTAATAAAGATGTAATTGTAGTAGATGGGAATAAGTAAGCTTTGTTCATAATATTATATTTTAGATTTTACGCCAAATATAAAAGCAAATATAGGTTAATTAACTATATAAAACAATACTCCGCATTAATAATTATGCGGAACTTTTAAGTCAGCAAATATGTTATAATTATGTGATTTTATAAAGAGCGAATAGTATCATTTATAATAATGTACAGAACTCTTCAGTATCAAGTACGTCAATTTATAAAATTACGTACTCTATTTTTTAAAATTTAGCTATACATTATTGAAAGATAGAGCTGAAAAAATGTATATATTCGTTTTTTCTTAGCTTTGCCATATAATAAACAACATTAATACAATAAAGAACATGTCAAAAAAGATTTTATGGATCGCTATTCCGGTCATATTAATTATCCTGATTGTCGTATGGGTAAAAGGAATTTATAACAATATGGTTACGGAAGATGAGAACGTCAAAACGGCCTGGAGCCAGGTAGAAAACCAATATCAACGCCGTCTGGACCTTATCCCGAACCTTGTCAATACAGTAAAAGGGTACGCTACCCACGAACGTGAAACCCTTGAAGGTGTTGTAAATGCACGGGCAAAAGCGACACAAACCACCGTTAATCCGGAAAACCTAACGGAAGAATCAATGAGGCAATTCCAGGCAAGTCAAAGCGAACTTAGCAGCGCTCTTTCACGGTTGATGGTCGTTGTGGAACGTTATCCCGACCTGAAAGCCAACGAAAACTTCAAAGAGTTGCAGGCACAACTGGAAGGTACAGAAAACAGGATTGCCGTCGAACGCAAACGCTTTAATGAAGTAGCACAGGGATATAATACGTATATCCGCAGGTTCCCTAATAATATGTTAGCGGGTATGTTCGGATTCCAGCCTAAAGCTTATTTTGCTGCCGAAGCAGGCGCTGAAAGGGCTCCTGTTGTTGATTTCAACTAAATAACTGAATGTTTAAGGAAAAACATATCATTTTGGCTAGCGCAAAACGCTTGCATATACTCTTTATTGGGTTACTGCTTGCCATATTATTTCCGTTTGGAACATTTGCTGCTGATTATTATACCATCGAGACAATTCCTAATGTTCGTCTTACCGACCGGTATAATCATGTAAGTAATCCCGACGGCATTATAACGGCAAGCGATGTAGCTGCTATCAATTCTCATCTTCAGGCATTGGAAGACAGTACCGGTATAGAAGTGGCGGTTGTAGCGGTTACCAGCATCGGAGACGATGACGCCCGTATGTTTGCAACCGACCTGTTCAAACATTGGGGAATAGGCAAGAAAGCAGACGACAATGGCCTTTTGATACAGCTTGTAACCGAACCGCAACAACGTTCCGTCGTTTTTGAAACCGGTTATGGCCTGGAAGGAGTTTTACCGGATGCTATCTGCTACCGGTTACAACAACGCTATATGATACCCGATATGAAAAACGGCGATTACAGCTCTGGCATGCTGAAAGGTGTAATAGCCGTTAAAGAGTATCTGTTAGCCAGCGACTACGAACGTCAAGCAATGACAGGCGGTAACGCAGGCAATGAAGAAGGTCTGCCGTTCTGGTTGTCTTTCCTGTTGATAATGGCTTTCCCCATCGGCTTATTCCTTATTATCCTGATCAGTACGTGGTATAAACGACGTCCGCGCGTATGCCCCCGGTGTGGGCAGAAGGCTTTGGTCTTTGTAAGGCAACAGACTGTTCAGCCGGCTACATACGCTTCAGAAGGTATCGCAGTAGATGTGTATCGTTGTAAGAATTGCGGATATACGGAAGAGAAACGTCATACCATAAGCCGGTTAAGACGTGAAGCCGGCGGGCCGGTCATAATTGGCGGAGGAGGCTTCGGCGGATCAAGAGGAGGCGGTTTTGGCGGAGGCTTCGGCGGTGGATCATGGGGCGGTGGCGGCTCTGGTGGCGGAGGCTCAATCAGTAGATTCTAAAGTTCTTATATAATATTCAGGCACTAATTCCACTGATCGATAAGGTTGATATTTAGAACCGTATTTTCTGTGCAATCAGTGCCTATAATTTTTATATTAGACTACTTCAAGGGGAAACCGTTATTTCCTGATTTCCGCCTTTTAGTTCATATTCCTTTCCTTTCCAGACAAACGTACCGGTTACTCCATTCGGAAGTGTGATTGATGCGGTAAGTTTATTCTTCCTGTCGAGTTTATATGATGCTGTAATCGAACCTGCGGGGTGAGGCATTGTACCCGATACTTCTTTTAACTCTCCTAATGAAGGTGAAATACGTACTTTTGTAAAACCGGGTGCGTCACTGTCAATACCTAACAGGATACGGAAAAATTCTATATTCGGACTGGCTCCCCAGGCATGGCAATCAGAGCGGGAAGGTTCGGGCATCTCAGCCCACGTTGTTAATCCCAATGCCATCTGGTCACGCCAAATCTGAAGGTTATTTAACAACTTATCTCCCAATCCTGCCTTGGCCAACGCCTGATGTACATAATAACGGAAATAGATAGTTGCTTTTATCAGATTATTATCTGTCAATGTACGTGTCATTACATCTGCCGCTTCTTTTCCTTCCACGATCCCTGCCAGGATAGCTAATGAGTTTACATGCTGTGAAAAGCTACGGTGATCGTGCGTATCGGCAAACAGGTTGCGTGAAGAATCCCAATATTTATCATGTATGGTTGAACGTATATTCTGCGCAATTGTATGATAATGATTTGCCATAGTGGAAAGTCCGAACGATTTTTCCATTTCAGCCGCAGCTTCCAATGTCAGTATATACATCAAGTCCTGGAATGCCGAGTTTCCTTCTTTTTCACATACAGGTTCCCCGTTTGGTAAACCGTCTGCCCAATCGGCAAAGAACCAATGAGGAACAAAGGCCAGGCTATTGTCTTCTTTCAGCCATTGTTCATACCATGACAATACTCCCCGGTAAGCGGGAAGCAATGATTTCATATACTCTTCGTCTCCCCTGTACATCCAATAATCATGCCCCATACAAATCCACCAAAGCGAGAAAGAAGATATAAATTGATGTACCGTCGAAGGATAACGGCTCATGGTTATGCCATCAGCGACAATCGATTGCCTGCCTTGTTCGATAGCATTCTTCACCATGTAGTTATCATTGGTGTTGAACATCGAGATCAGCGCCTGGATACGTGTATCGCCAAAGTATTGCAGTTGTTCGTAATACGGGCAGTCCATGTATGTTTCATTCGCACATAAACGGGCAGCCAGCCAACCTATGTCAAGCATCTTGTTGAGTTCCGGCCTTCCCGGAGCAGAAAACGTATAAGCCGGTTCAAAAGGATAAGCGGAAAAAGTTCCGTAAACATCATTCAGGATAAGAGGGTCGTCACCTGTTTGGATATTAACATCCAGATACCGCCATGTACGCCACCAAAGCGTAGTAAATTCACGGGCATCTCCCCCGTCGGCAATAATCTTATCTTCATATCCTATAAATATCTTTCCATCTATATTGTCTCTGTGTCCCTTCGGATTCAGCCAATAAGATTTGGTTGTCGCTTCGCTTTTTTCTTCATAGAGCGCTTCGGCATATCCTATTTTTATTTCAGCGTCTTTACCTTTACTATATAATACGGATAAATAACCCGTTGTCAGTTGTTGGTTATCCAATAAAAGCCTGACGTTTGTATTAGCCGGAATAGTTATGGGAGCAGTCCGTCTCGGAAAATCTTTCGGACACTTTATACCTTCAGCAATCCGTACGGATGCCAGGCGCTCCATCTCCATTTCCATGGGAGGGATAGGTGTCGGAACTAATAAACGTCCCGGATAATCGCGTGCACCTTTGATCGCACCATTCATGCCTGCCCTTGCTTTTTTCCATGTAGAATCATCATATTCCGGATATTCCCATCCCCATGGATAAAGGGATGAATTAAGTAATTCACCCGGCCCGGCTACATAATAACCTAATACATGCCAATCCGTCCAGGGGCTATATGCTTCATTCTTTATGCAAACCCACGAATCGTCTGTATCGACCATTCCTTCTACCGATGTATTCCCCTGCAATATAAAGCCTGTCTGATGAAAACTAATCTGTGCCACCGGTTTTTGTCCGGCATAATTCCATACAACTGCCGCCAACGTATTCTTACCTGCTTTCAACCAATGGGAAAGATCGACCGTTTCGAAATTCCAGTTATATATATCACCCCGCGCCGGTCCTAATGATACCAACGTTCCGTTAACGTATAGTTTGTATCTGTTATCCGCAGAAACATGTACGATAAACTTCTCCGGAACTTCCGGCAGATCAAATGATTTGCGGAAATGGTAAACACCGTATGTATTAGCGGGCTCATCCGGAACGGATATCCAACGCGCTTTCCAAGTTCCTTCATACAGTGCCGGATTAATTTCGGATTGGTTAAATCCTGCCAGTCGTACCTGTGCTGAAAGGGATAAGCTGCATAATAAAAGAAAAGTAAGGAATAAACGTGTGGTCATAAAAGTATCGATTTATTTTCAGAGAAATAATTCCGGTTCTCGCCGGACATTGAAATTCTTGTTTAAAACAAGAGCGAAAGGAGAATAAAAAGAACGTGCCTCTTCCGGACATTCTTTTACACAGGCACAACATTTTATACATATATCCGCATCATTTACCATCAGATCATCAGGCGTAATGGAAATTGCCCCAACCGGACATACATCTATACAATAATCACAACAGGTACATATTTCCCTGTTAATATCCGGCGCCTGAGGATTAGCAGGCCCTTTTTCTTTATAGGGATAATTACCCGGTAGTTGAATAATACCGGAAAGTGATGGAATTGCTGTTAGTTTTCTAATTGCATCCTTACCAAATTGTACGGCTACCGCTATATCTTTATCATCCGGACGACCTGCCGCAATAGGTAAATCCTTACGACTGTAAGAATGTTCGCCTACAAATGCTCCGGCAACAACCGGAATAAATCCCAATGATTTAAGGATCTCAGAAAGTTCTAATAGCGCATCATCATAATGACGGTTCCCATAGACAACAACGGGTATGACGAACTTTCCGTCTGACTGAAACTTTTCTAACCGTTGCGCTGCCGTATCAGGAACTCTACCTCCATAAACAGGAACCGTAACGATAGTAAGATTTTCTTCAATAGCCTTGGTTTCAGCAGGTGATTGATAGGTAATATCATCTTCTGCATAAGGAAGTCCAACTCCTTTTGCAATAGCTTGTGCGATCTTCTTCGATGTATGTGTAGGCGAGAAGTATATCAGCCGTACTTTATCGAATGTCATTGATTTTTTATTTTAAAGCTTTTTCAATCTGAAGCATTAACTCTGCAAATTCTTCATCGGTATATCCCTTACTTGTATAGATCACCTTGCCGTCTTTACCGATCAGGTACGTGCGTGGTATAAATTTGCTGGCAAAAAGATCATAGATAGCCCGGTCCTTATCAGGATACAATGGAAACTCAAAACCCTTCTTTTCATTATATGTTGATAGTTCGGCATCATTATGTTCACGACCGATAACCAACATGGTGAAGTTTGCGTTATTTTTATACTTAGGCCACAGGGTTTCCTTTACAGCAGCCAATTCTTTTTGGCAAGGAGGACACCAGGTGGCAAAGAGGTTAATCAAAATCACTTTCCCTTGTAAGGAAGCAGATTTGAATTCAGCACCGTTATCAGATACAATGGTAAATGCCGGCATTGTATCTCCTACTTTAATAATATCTCCTTCGCCTTGTGCTTTGGCGATAAAAACCAACAGAACAAAAAGAATGGCAATAACAGACTTCTTCATATATAAGTTTTATTTACTTTGTGCAACATCGTAACCGGCTTTCAACGCCTTTAGGTTCATGTTAATGATATCTTCGCCTTTTCTTGCAAATATTCTTCTGATACCATCTTCTATCTTTAAATATTCAATGCCGAGGAAAGGAGTAGCCGCGCCCAACATCACGATATTTGCCGCACGTGCCGAACCCAATTCTTTTGCAATGGTTTCCACATCTAAAACCACCTTTTGGGGAAGTTTGTCCAATTCGGCTCTTACTTTATCCATTTCGGGATAATTTGGAATATTGATATATGGTTGTGAGTTGGTCACCAACCAACCGTCTTTCTTCAAATAAGGAAGATAACGAAGACTTTCCATCGGCTCAAGGGAAATGATCAGGTCCGCACATCCTTTAGGAATAAGGTCTGACGATATAGGCTGGTCCGAAAGGCGAAGGTTCGATTGTACGTCTCCTCCTCGTTGGCTCATTCCGTGCACTTCCGCCTGTTTCATGTATAGCCCTTCTTTCAAGGCTGCTTCACCTATAACAGCTGCAATAGACAAGATGCCCTGTCCTCCTACTCCTGATAATATTATATCTGCTTTCATTTCCTGTTTGCTTTTTTCTTTTTGGTTAATGTTTGGATACACTCACGTCGCGGGATCAAGACAGACACGCCATTGTATTCAATTTCCCGGCGAATGATCTGTTTCATCTCTTCATAATGTTTCTTTAATGGGATCATTACATGAAGATGCTCGGGCTCAACACCGATTCCTTTACATATTTCTTCCAAACGACCTGTTCCTGCTGAATCCTGGCCACCTGTCATGGCTGTTGTTTCATTATCAGAGATAATTATCGTCACATTGTTTTTTTCATTTACACAATCCAATAGGCCGGTCATTCCCGAATGTGTAAACGTAGAATCACCGATAACCGCTACAGCAGGGAAAACACCTGCGTCAGCAGCACCTTTCGCCATCGTAATCGAAGCCCCCATATCGATACAAGTGTCGATTGCGCGGAAAGGAGGCAATGCTCCTAATGTATAACAACCTATATCACTGAATACTTTAGCGCCTTCGTATTCCTTTAATACCTCATTAAGTGCATCATAAACATCACGATGTCCGCATCCCATGCAAAGCGCAGGAGGACGTTGCTCGACTACTTCCGGAATATTATAGTGAATGGTAACATCTTTTCCTAATGCTTTTCCAACCGCATCCGGCGTCAGTTCACCGTCCCGTTGCAATGTTCCATCCAAACGTCCGTGTACTTTTACGCATTTACCAAGGAATCCTTTCAATTGTTCTTCAACAATCGGGAAGCCTTCCTCCAGAACCAGTACCTCATCGCATTCATCCACCAGTTTTTCTACCATCTTCCGGGGTAATGGATATTGGCATATTTTCAAAACAGGATTTTTAAATCCGTCGGGATAGTTCTCCGAAAGATAATTAAACGCAATACCTGTGGTGATAATACCTAACTTTTTATCCGGAGCATCGAAATAGGTATTATAAGATGATGCTTCTGATTCATTTGTAAATGTATCCTGAGCAGCTAATAACACTTTATATCTTTGGCGAGCCAGTGCAGGCAATAGGATAAAACGTTGACGTCCGTCTGCCGGAAAACTCATCGGAAGTTGTTCTTTTATAGGCCGTCTTACCACACCAGAACGTGAATGAGCCATTCGAGTGGTTATACGTAATAAGATAGGGTATCCTAACCTTTCGGAAAGTTCAAAGCCATCATATACCATATCGTATGCCTCTTGTTGACTGGATGGTTCCAACATCGGTATCATAGCAAAATTACCATATACCCGATTGTCCTGTTCGTTTTGGGAAGAGTGCATAGACGGATCGTCTGCTGTTATAATAATCATCCCGCCATGAATACCGCTCATAGCAGCATTCATAAAGCAATCGGCAGCTACGTTCATACCTACATGTTTCATGCAGCATAGTGTACGTTTTCCGGCATAACTCATACCTAAAGCCGACTCCATAGCCGTTTTTTCATTACTACTCCATTTGCTGTGAATGTTACGCTCACGAGCAATAGGAGACGTTTGAATATATTCTGTAATTTCAGTAGAAGGAGTTCCGGGATAAGCATAAACACCGGAAAGTCCGGCGTCGATAGCAGCTTGAGCTATCGCTTCATCTCCTAAGAATAGATGTTTTTCCATTAAATATTTAACTTTTTATTGATATCCTTTTTAAGTAAGCTGTCAAAGATACTGTTTTTACAAACAATGAAATAATAACTTAACGAATATTTCGCCTGTTTAATTCAGCCCTGTAACGGTTTGCATTCCTGTTATGCTCGGCTAACGTAACAGCAAAATTATGCCGCCCTGAAAAGTCTTCCTTGGCACACATATATAAATAGTTATGGTTCATGTGGCCTAATACGCTATCTATTCCTCTGATGGACGGAATACGTAAAGGGCCCGGAGGAAGTCCGGTATGCAAATAGGTATTATAAGGTGATTCCGTTTCTAAATGCTTATTCAATATCCGTTGAAGCGAGAAATCACCCACTGCAAACTTCACCGTTGGATCAGCCTGTAAGGGTATGTTTCTTTTTAAACGGTTTAAATACAGGCCTGCAACAACAGGATATTCATCCGGCACAGCTGTTTCTTCCTCAACGATAGATGCTAAAATAGAAACTTCAACAGGTGTAAGATTAATGTCTTTTGCTTTGGCTTTCCGTTCATCTGTCCAGAAGGTATCATATTCACGCTTAAACCGTTGAAGTAACCGTTCTGGAGTAATATTCCAATACACTTCATACGTGTTCGGAATAAAAAGTGTATTAATAGTTTCCGTTGTAAAACCTAACGATTCACAATAAACAGGATCATTCAGATAAGTAAGTATATCATATTCGCTGAGCATAAGTTGATCGCTTAACCTCTGTGCCAAATCACCCTTAAAACGTATATTGTTGAATGTAATACGGGTAGCGGCTTGTTGTCCGCTACGTAATCTATTGAGTAAGGTACGATGATTTTGCCCCGGTTCTACAGCATAACGTCCTGTTTTCATATTCGCAGGGTATTTCATCCATTGGGCTAGCTTTCTGAAGTCATCTAAACGTGTACAATTAGCAGAATCTTTTAATTGATTACATAAATCATCAAAGTCTTTATTTTCATCAATATAAACATATACTGTTTTTTCAATCCTGAAGTCTGGCGCATACAATAAACGGTATCCCCAAAATCCTATTCCGGCAAAGATTATAAATAATAAAACAAGTACTCCAACAATGATCGCCCACTTCGATCGTTTTTGTTTAATCATAGAAATTTTAATCAATTGAATATCAGAAATCAGATACAAAAGTAATACCTTTTTCGCTAAATTCTGTACTAAAACCTTTGTTTATTCAGAAATATAACTCTATCTTTGCCGCGCATTCAAATAAGAATGCTGGTCATTATTAGGAAGTGTGGGTGAGTGGCTGAAACCACCAGTTTGCTAAACTGACGTACGGGTAACTGTACCGGGGGTTCGAATCCCCCCGCTTCCGCAATATATACTGAATATCAGTGACTTACAAAACCTACTCCCATAAAGGATGAATATTGGGAGTTTTTGGTTTTTTTAAGAAGAAATCCGCATAAGAATGTTAATATTTTTAAGGTGTGTTTTTCATAGTTTCATGTATAAATAAAAATACCCTCTGAATTTTCAGGGGGTATTTACTTTATATAATCAATCTTTTTTACTTTTTACTTTTCAAGAATTGTAATTCCTGTTTTAATAGAGCATTCTCTTTGTCTAATTCGTGGTTTTTATCTAGTAACTCTTTTTGCATGTTCAGAGTTTTTTCAGCTAAATCTTTATACTCTCCTATTGGATTATATATATATTTTCCTGTTTTTCTATTTCTATCTGATCTTGTTCCAATTTATTATCATGTGCTTCATCATTAAAAAGGTAACTAGAATTATTATTGTAGTTTCTAACTTTATCTTCAAAATCAAAAGTCTTTAAGAAATCAATACTCACTTCCAAAGCCAAAGCAATTTGTTCCAATATTTCATCATCCACTGTTCTTTGCTTTTCAATTTTAGAGATTTCGGTTTGATATTTGTTTATTTTAAACCCTAACTCTTCCTGAGATAAACCTTTAAATTCTCTGGCAAATCGTACATTCCTACCCTGATGTACTGTATTGTTGTTTTCCGTTGCTTCGCTCATAATCTTATTGTTTGATGATGTTCAGAATTAACATAATCTCTTTAAAAATGAATATGGATTATGTATTTTTTTCAAAGGTATGATATTATTCCGTTAAATATCAGGTTTATAAGTTATAACTCTCTGTTTATTGTGTAGATAAAGCATTGAATCTATTTTTGTAATCTATTGATATTGCCATATGGAAAAAAATACACAAAGAAAAATTAATATAGAACCTATCTATACATTTCTTACAGAAGATACTAACCCTAGGGCGTTTACTCAATTATTAGATAGTTTTTTACTTGAACACTTATCAATGCTTGTCAGGTTACAGAAATTAGATACACAAAATAATGCGATACACGAAAATACCGAAGAGTTTATCCTTTATATTAAATTGTTAAGGGATATGCTTCCTTATTGCGAGATACCAAAAGGAGAAAATGAAGATTTTTAAGGTGTGCTTTTCATGGATAATCTACTTTGAAACTTCCCATCCATCAAAAAAAGTGTCATAATAAGCTGCCAATTCGTTGAATGCCTCTATTCTTTTTTTTAATTTCTCAGCAGAAAGTATTTCTATTTTAGTTGCGACTAATCTAAATTCGCTATTTTGCCCTATCATTTCGATACTGC
>DAMCDT010000096.1:0-11619 GCA_032058265.1 Tannerellaceae bacterium | reverse complement strand
ATAATAAAAACTTGTGTTTCTGTGTCTCAGTGTTTATTATATTACGCTAATTCTCCGCGGATTCGATCTTCGAAAGCGCTTAAAGCTGCTTTGGCGCCATCGCCCATTGCAATAATAATTTGCTTGTATGGAGTGGTTGCGACGTCTCCTGCCGCGTATATTCCCGGTACATTTGTACGACAATGGATATCCGTTTCAATTTCTCCGAAACGGTTTGTGTTGACGATGTCTTTGAAAACCTGGCTGTTCGGGGTTAGCCCTATCTGAACAAAGATACCATCCAGGTCTATTAAACGTTCCTGTTCTGTATTTCTGTCTTTCACCTTTATTCCGGTTACTTTCTCACCGTTTCCTATCACTTCCGTAGTCTGTGAACTAACGAATATTTCGATATTAGGAATACTCTGGGCTTTCTCTTGCAATACTTTGTCTGCTTTAAGCTCATTAAGGAATTCAAATACAGTTACTTTTGAACAGATCCCTGCCAGATCGATAGCAGCTTCGATACCGGAATTACCTCCTCCAATGACTGCTACATGCTTACCCTGATAGAACGGTCCGTCGCAATGGGGACAAAATGCCACTCCTTTGCCGATATACTCGGATTCACCCGGCGTATTCAACCTTCTCCAGCTTGCACCTGTGGCAATGATTAAAGCATAGGTAACAAAAGTTTCACCTCCGTTTACGTGAATCACCTTTTTTCCGTCCTCTATATCTACGCTGACTACTGAGCGGTGTTCCAGCAAATCGATATTATAATCCAGCATATGCAGTTTTAGGTTACTTGCTAACTCTTCGCCCGTTGTCTTAGGTATAGAGATAAGGTTCTCAATGCCGACGGTTTCTTTTACTTGTCCGCCTATACGTTCTGCCAAAACGGCAACACTCAAACCTTTACGCGCCGAGTATATAGCTGAAGCCGCTCCGGCAGGTCCTCCACCAATAACCACAACATCATATTCCTTTATCTGGTTGTTAACGGCAGAACGTTCTGTGCCGTATTTGTTTTCCAACTTAGTCAATATTTCGCCCAAATCACCTCTTCCCACGTGAAGCAAATTGCCATCGGCAAATACCGCCGGAACGCCTTGTAGCTTTAATGCTTCTACTTCCTGTTGATTGATGGCTCCGTCTACCATTTCGTGTGAAACAGCTGGATTCAAGATAGCCATTAAATTCAGGGATTGTACAATATCAGGACAATTTGTGCATGTGAGGGAAACATACGTTGTAAGATTTATCGGGCCTTTTAGTTCCTTAATTCTTTTAGTGATATATTCGTCCGGAAAGTTTTTACCTTTTCCGTCGCTATTGAGGATTGCCAGCAATAGGGACGTGAATTCATGTCCTGTTGGTATACCTCTGAATGATATACCCGTATTTTGTCCGTTCTTTTGCAGATGAAATACCAGGCCGTGGGACTCCGTAATGCTTGTTGTTATCTTATCGGAACAGGAAGCAACTTCCTGTAAGAAATCAACCAGCTCATTGTAACTTGCATGCTGTTTTGAAATAAGAATATCAAAATTATATTGCGCTTCTAAACCGGCAAAGATTTCAGTAACTTGTTTTTTTAGCGATGTGTCTAACATAATATTTTCATTTGTTTACTTAAACATAATCTTTTTTTATTCAATTATAGAGCAAAAAAAAGACTGGTACCACCAGTCTTTCTTATTTGTTTCATAAATCAAATTTTGCCGACCAGATCGATGCTCGGTTTCAAGGTTTCCTGACCTTTTTTCCATTTTGCCGGGCAAACTTCACCATCGTGTGTAGCAACGAATTGAGCAGCCTCTACTTTACGTAACAGTTCGTCTGCATTACGTCCGATATTGTTGTCGTTGATTTCAGCCAGCTTGATCTGTCCTTCAGGATTGATAAGGAAAGTTCCCCTGTAAGCCATACCATCTTCTTCGATCATTACGCCGAAAGCACGGGTAAGTACTCCGGTTGGGTCAGCCAACATAGGATATTTGATCTTGCGAATGCTTTCAGATGCGTCATGCCATGCTTTATGAACGAAGTGTGAATCTGTACTTACAGAATATACTTCCACGTCCATTGATTGCAATTTATCGTATTTGTCGGCTAAATCAACTAATTCGGTTGGGCAAACAAATGTAAAGTCGGCAGGATAGAAAAAGAAAATAGACCATTTTCCTTTGACATCTTCACTAGATACTGTTTTAAAAGCTCCATTATGATAAGCCTGTACTTTAAATTCTGGTAATTTTGAATTGATAATTGGTTCCATGATTTTCTATTTTTTCGTTTGTTTACACAAAGGTAAGCCGAGAAAACGGGATAGGAACAATATTTTTAATAGATAATAATTAGGGGTCAATAGATGCAATTTATGGAGACTTTTTACTTTACCAATCATATTCCCGGAGCCAGTTTACTCCTCATCAATCTTTTATGCCGGCAAGAAAAAATATGTTATGAATCTTTTATTTAATCAACTACTTTGTATTCAATATTGGCATAACATTCATTTATTAAGGTTTTTTCTACGCATATTCAGCTTAAATTAGAATTATCTATTTTTTTACATTAACAAATTCAATAATTTGTGCTGTTACCGTAACTTTCCTTTTATAACCTACTAAAAAGAAATTATGTTGAACTTCAACGGTTTCATTTACTATTGCTCTAGCTTTACCTATCATATCTGCCTTCAACAACATCTGAGCTTTAGCTTCAGCTATCATCGCACTTTTGGACTGACCACCAATACCAAAAATATATAGGGCACCAGTTTCTCCTTGAACATTAGAAACAACTCTGAAATTCCTTTCAGACAGAACGACCTCTGTACTGTGGACATTGGTATTGTTTGTTAATCCTTGATGGAATGCGCAACTTGTAAATAATAATGCAACTGCAAAAAATAAAATGACTTTTTTCATAAACTATTAATTTAAGTGGGTATGTGATTTTTTGAAATAATTAATGTAATGATTAAAATAAAAAAAGAATCAGAAAAATATCAAATATTTTAATGACTCTTTTTTCCTGTCGGGGTACCAAGATTCGAACTTGGGACCCCCTGCTCCCAAAGCAGGTGCGCTAACCGGACTGCGCTACACCCCGATGCAATTTCAGATTGCGGTGCAAAGGTAGAGTTTTATTTTTAAATTCAAAATATTTGCTGCATTATTTCATTAGAAATATATCTATAGTTCTTCTATGCTGTTTATATTCACCTTCCACTTTTATCTGTATCTTATTAAATATGAGAAAGAAAGAATTGTAAGATCATCTTCTACTTATAAAATATCCTTCCACATTATCAATAGTTCTTTTGTGATTAAAAAAAGATCGCGATGTCTTACTAAAAAGTTTACGAAGGTTTGAAAAAGTTTTCGTTATGTTTTAGTAAAAACATTGTAATGCTTTGAATAAAGCATTGTGAAGCTTTTTCTTTTTTGTACATTTGTCTCAGTTGAAAATTTACAGATAACAATATACTAATCTATAATATCACATGACTATACAACAATTAGAATATGTTTTGGCGGTTGATACCTATCGTCATTTTGCTAAAGCAGCCGAACATTGTAGTGTAACGCAGCCTACACTTAGTATGATGATACAAAAACTGGAAGATGAATTAGGTATTAAGTTGTTTGATCGTAATGTGCAGCCCGTTAAACCTACTTCCGCAGGCAGAAAGGTTATTGAACAGGCTCGTAAAGTGTTGTATCAGGCATCCTTGATAAAAGATATCATTAATGAAGAGGAACAATCTTTAAAAGGAGTATTCCGGTTGGCTGTTCTTCCTACGATTGCGCCTTATCTTGTTCCGCGCTTTTTCCTGAATCTAACTCAAAAACATAAGGATCTGGATGTGCATATTCTTGAAATGAAAACGACTCCTACACTGGCAGCTTTGTTAAGTGGAGATATCGATGCCGCTATTATCGCTTCTCAGCCCATAGAATCAGAGCTTCAAGGTGATATATTGTATTATGAGCAGTTCTTCGGATATGTTTCCCGCAACGAAAGTATTTTTAAGAATGAATTGATCCGTTCTTCGGATGTGAGTGGAGAAAGGCTTTGGCTACTTGATGAAGGGCATTGTTTCCGTGACCAGTTAATGCGCTTCTGCCAGATGGAACAGGTAAAGCTTCGTCAGGGAGCTTATAAATTAGGAAGTATGGAAACGTTTATGCGGATGGTCGAGAGCGGCGATGGGATTACATTTATCCCGGAGTTGGCTGTTCATCAATTGAGTAAAGAACAAAAGGAACTTGTCCGTCCGTTTGCCATACCTAAACCTACACGTGTGATTGTGTTTGTTACCCGCAAAGATTTTATCCGTCATACCATAGCGGAAATGTTGATCAATAGTATCAAAGAATCAGTGCCTAAAGAGATGCGGACATTACAAGCTTACCAGAAAGTGGTTTAAAGAAAAAATAAAGTGCAAAGTAAAAAAATATCACTTTTTACTTGCTTTTTAAAGAAAAGTATTACTTTTGTCACGAAATACAACGGAAAAATGAATCATTTCAGCTTTACATATTACTTTTTTTACTTTTATTTTAGCAGAATAAAGGCAGGAATTTGTATGTAAAGCATTGATCAAATAAAAGAAATGTAAATAAAAATATAAAGTCCTGCCGGAAACGGTGGGACTTTTTTTATGAATATAAATCAGTAGATATAAAACAAATGAAAAAGAAGGTAGCGATCCAGGGAATAGCAGGCTCTTATCATGAAATGGCTGCTAAAAAGTATTATGATGGTGAAGAAGTTGAAATTATTCCTTGTGATACATTTAGGGATATTATTGCCTCCATAAAAAAAGATCCGTCTATCATCGGAATCATGGCAATAGAGAATACGATTGCAGGTAGCTTGTTACAAAATCATGAGTTAATACGGTTAAGCGGATGTAGAACCATCGGCGAGTACAAATTAAGGATCAGCCATACGTTGGCAGCCTTACCGGGTAGTTCCATTCATGATATTATAGAGGTCGACTCACATCCGATAGCGCTGATGCAATGTATGGATTTCCTGGATACCTTACCTAATATAAAGATTGTTGAAAAAGATGATACAGCGAACAGCGCTCAATGGATTGCAAAAGATAAATTAAGAGGACATGCAGCCATTTGCAGTAAAGAAGCAGCGGAGATATACGGATTAGATATATTAGCAGAAGGAATTGAAACGAATAAACATAACTTTACCCGTTTTCTGGTTATCGCCGATAAATGGATCGCAGACGAGTTATTACGGGGAACTACCATAAATAAATCAAGTGTCGTATTCGCTCTTCCACACTCTGTAGGCAGTTTATCACAAGTCTTGTCTATCCTTTCTTTTTACGACATGAACCTTACTAAAATACAATCCCTCCCCATTATAGGCCGCGAATGGCAATACTTATTTTATGTAAACCTTACCTTTTCAGACTATTTACGTTACAAACAAGCATTAGATGCAGTTATTCCATTGACGAAAGATTTCACAATACTCGGAGAATATGAAGAAGGAAAACAAAGCGTATAATATCGTACCGGCTGATCGTTTAAATAATGTAAGCGAATACTATTTCTCAAAGAAACTGAAAGAAATAGCTGAAATGAATGCCGCAGGAAAGAAAGTTATTAATCTTGGTGTCGGTAGTCCGGACCTTCCCCCGTCGACAGAAGTGATCGATACTTTACGCGAACATGCTCTCAAAGCAGATGAACATGGTTATCAGCCTTATGTGGGAATCCCTGAACTTCGGGAAGGCTTCTCCAATTGGTATAAAACCTGGTATGATGTTTGTCTGGATCCAAAGACGGAAATACAGCCTTTGATTGGATCAAAGGAGGGAATTCTTCATATATCACTTGCTTTTTTGAATCCGGGAGATAAAGTATTGGTGCCCAATCCCGGTTATCCTACCTATAGCTCCGTAAGTAATTTAGTAGGAGCAGAGATCATTAACTATGAATTAAAAGAAGAAAATGGCTGGTATCCCGATTTGAAAAGTTTAGGTCAAACAGATTTTTCTGATGTAAAACTTATGTGGGTGAATTATCCTAATATGCCAACCGGAGCCAATGCTGATTTAAAACTTTTTGAAGATTTAGTCAACTTCGGTAAAAAACATAATATAGTAATTGTAAATGATAATCCATATAGTTTTATTTTAAATCAAAAACAATTAAGTATATTAAATGTACCGGGTGCCAAAGAAATCGCAATTGAATTAAATTCAATGAGTAAATCGCACAATATGCCCGGATGGCGTATGGCTATGCTAGCCTCTAATTCCCAATTTGTGAATTGGGTATTGAAAGTAAAGAGCAATATTGATTCGGGACAATTTAAGCCTATGCAATACGCAGCTATAAAAGCATTAAACGCACCTAAAGAATGGTACGATACAATGAATAGCATTTACCGGAAGCGTAGAATGATAGCAGAGGAGATCGTTTCAACACTCCGATGTGCTTATGATAAAGATCAGGTAGGAATGTTTCTTTGGGCGAAGATGCCGGATGAAATAGAAAGTAGTGAAGCTTTATCAGACAAAATATTATATAATTCCAACGTGTTTATCACCCCCGGTTTTATTTTCGGTAGCGCCGGAGAAAGATATATACGTATTTCCCTGTGTTGTAAGGATGAAACGCTGAAGGAAGCTTTGCAAAGAATACAAAATACAATATGATTAATATAAATTGACCTATCAATTACCACATGATAAATAATCAATTTAAATAACAATTGATTCAACACAATACAATTTAAATATAAAAACAAATATAAAACATATAATTATGGAAATGAATTTGGAATCAATCATTCTACCGGGTATAGACCCGGAGCGTCCTGTTGTAATTGCCGGACCCTGCAGTGCCGAGTCGGAAGAACAAGTGATGGAGGCAGCGCGTGGCCTTGCTAATAATGGTATTAAAATATTTCGTGCGGGAATATGGAAACCCCGTACCAAACCCGGAGGATTTGAAGGGGTAGGGGCTGTTGGTTTACAATGGTTGAAACGGGTAAAGAAAGAAACAGGAATGTATGTGGCGACGGAAGTGGCTACAAGAGATCATGTATTCGAAGCCCTTAAAGCGGGTATCGATATGCTGTGGATCGGAGCAAGGACAACTGTTAATCCTTTTGCTGTACAGGAAATCGCTGATGCTTTGAACGGTGTTGATATTCCTGTGCTGATCAAAAACCCGGTAAATCCTGACCTGGAGCTGTGGATCGGAGCTTTCGAACGTATATATGGTGCAGGTATCCGGCGTATCGGTGCAATACATAGAGGGTTCAGTTCGTATGACAAGAAGATCTATCGGAATCTTCCCCTATGGCATATTCCCATTGAATTACGCAGAAGGATGCCGGAACTTCCTATTTTTTGTGATCCGAGCCATATCGGAGGAAAGCGTGAACTGATTGCTCCGTTGTCTCAACAGGCAATGGATTTAAGTTTCGACGGACTGATTATCGAGACACATTGTAGTCCTGATACCGCCTGGAGTGATTCCGATCAGCAGATTACGCCGGATGTATTGGATTATGTATTGAATCTGTTGGTTATCCGTGATGTAACACAAACAACAGAAAACCTGTCCGAATTACGAAGACAAATAGATACAATTGACGAACAACTGCTTGAACTGTTAGCCAAACGTATGCGGATTTCAAGAGAGATAGGTGTATACAAAAAGGAACACAATATGCCGATCCTGCAATCACCACGTTATAGTGAGATTTTAGAGAAGCGTTCGAATATGGGAGAGCACATGGAATTGAATCCTGACTTTGTAAAAGAAATCCTCAAAGAGATACACGAAGAGTCTGTGCGCCAGCAAATGATAATAATGAATCAATAAAAATGAAGATATTAATCCTTGGTGCCGGAAAGATGGGATCTTTCTTCACCGACTTATTGAGTTTTGAACATGAAGTGGCGGTTTTGGAAAGTGATCCTTTACGGATGCGTTTCATATATAATGCGCTTCGTTTACAAAAAGCCGAAGAAATCGTTGAATTTGCTCCGGAATTAGTCATTAACTGTGTGACGTTGAATCAAACTATAAATGTATTTAAAACCGTCACTCCTTACCTGAAACCTTATTGTATCATTTCAGACATTGCCTCGGTGAAGACAAACCTACTTGAATACTACGCTACATGCGGGTTTCCGTATGTCTCGACACACCCAATGTTCGGCCCTACTTTTGCCAACCTGGGTAACCTGGAAAAAGAGAATGTTATCATCATTTCCGAGAGTGATCACCTTGGAAAAGTTTTCTTTAAAGATTTGTATGCGAAATTGAAGTTGAACATTTTTGAATACTCATTTGAACAACATGATCGTGTAGTTGCATATTCTTTAGGAATTCCATTTGCGTCGACAATGGTCTTCGCGGCCACAATGAAACATCAGGATGCTCCCGGAACAACTTTCAAAAGACACATGAAAATTGCACGTGGATTACTTTCGGAAGATGATTATTTATTAACTGAAATCCTCTTTAATCCAAGGACTCCGAAGCAAATAGAACGTATCCAGGATGAACTGTCAAAGCTTCAAACTATCATCGAAAATAAAGATACTATCGGGATGAAAGAGTATCTTTCCCAGATCAGGAAAAATATTGAATAGGCCAATTTATCATTTGAACCATGCAAATAAATCAGCATAATTGCAATTGAATTGAAAATAATTACGTTTGATTTTAATAAATCCATGTCGAAGAATTAATATTAATATTCGGAACATGGATTTTTCTTTTGAATCTTTTTTTATTTTTGTGCTTCTGATTATTTTCAACACATGAAGAAATCTATAAATAAATGTATTCGTTTGTCTGCATATCAATAAATTTGAGGTCAATTTCTTAAGTTTTCTTAAAAGGAAAACTTGTTCGATTTTACAATTGAAAATCTTCTCCAAAAAGACAATTAACATCATGAATTAAGATATCAACAACAATCAAAAAGTTCATTTCCGGATCCTTTTTACAATGAAGCTTTTGAAGAGCCTAACTGCTTTCATTATAGAGAGTAAGGTTCATTTTTATAAGTGATAGATACATATATGACACGTTATTTTATATGCATTATTTTTATCATTTATGTACGTAATTTTATAGAATGATGCGCTTAATTCTATACAGTGATGTGCATAATTTTCAGGTGTAATTGAATGATCCCCGAAAAATAATCTTATCTGTTTCACAATAAACAGATTATCAGATAAATATGTTTTCAAAATGCTTTATTTTAACAATTTAAACCCCTAAATACAGGCGATTTTTTTAACTGTTTGTAAGAAGACCTGCAAATAGACCAATTATTTTATGTAATTTTGCGCATTAACGAATGGAAATAAAGAAAATAGTAGAATATTATGTTTGAAAATTTAAGCGAAAGATTAGATAGATCGTTTAAACTGTTAAAAGGAGAAGGGCGGATTACCGAGATCAATGTTGCCGAAACATTAAAAGATGTGCGTAAAGCGCTGTTGGATGCAGACGTAAATTACAAAGTTGCCAAACAATTTACTGATACGGTGAAAGAGAAGGCTCTCGGTCAAAACGTACTTACTGCTGTAAAGCCCGGTCAACTAATGGTAAAGATTGTGCACGATGAATTGGCGCAATTAATGGGCGGAACGGCTGAAGAACTTAATTTAAAAGGATTTCCATCTATTATATTAATGTCAGGATTGCAAGGCTCGGGAAAGACTACTTTTTCCGGAAAACTTGCTAACATGCTGAAAACCAAAAAGGGAAAGAAACCTTTGTTGGTTGCCGGTGACGTTTACAGACCAGCCGCAATTGAGCAATTGCATATACTTGGAGAACAAATAGGCGTGCCTGTTTACTCTGAACCTGAAAATAAGAATCCCGTTAAAATCGCACAAAACGCAATCAAAGAAGCGAAGCTAAAAGGTAACGATTTGATCATTGTCGACACCGCCGGACGTCTTGCCGTGGATGAAGAAATGATGAAAGAAATCGCAGCCATTAAGTCCGCTATCCAACCCGATGAAATCTTGTTTGTGGTTGACGCCATGACAGGACAAGATGCGGTGAATACGGCGAAAGAGTTCAACGATCGATTAAATTTCGATGGCGTTGTATTGACCAAATTAGATGGCGATACACGAGGCGGTGCAGCCCTTTCCATCCGTACGGTAGTAGATAAACCTATCAAGTTCGTTGGAACCGGTGAAAAGATGGATGCGTTGGATGTTTTCCATCCGGAACGTATGGCGGACAGAATCCTGGGTATGGGCGATATTGTGTCGCTGGTTGAACGTGCGCAGGAACAATATGATGAAGAAGAAGCAAAACGTCTCCAAAAGAAGATCGCGAAGAACCAATTTGACTTTAACGATTTCATCGCCCAGATCCAACAGATCAAAAAAATGGGTAATTTAAAGGAATTGGCATCCATGATACCGGGAATTGGAAAAGCAATGAAAGATATCGATATAGATGACGATGCTTTTAAAAGTATTGAAGCTATTATATTTTCAATGACTCCTAAAGAAAGAAGTAATCCGGCGATATTAAATGGTTCACGTCGCCAGCGTATAGCAAATGGAAGCGGGACATCAGTCCAGGAAGTAAATAAGCTGATCAAACAGTTTGACGAGACCCGCAAAATGATGCGGATGCTTACTACTGCAAAACCAGGAAGCAAAAAAATGCCTTCATTCAGGAGATAATCTATAATACTTGACTTTATGCAATTAATAGACGGAAAAGCTATCTCTGCCCAAATGAAAAAAGAGATTGCTGAAGAGGTGATCAAAATAAAAGAATCAGGGGGCAAAATCCCGCATCTGGCTGCCGTTCTGGTAGGCCACGATGGTGGAAGCGAAACCTATGTGGCAAGCAAAGTACGCACGTGCGAAGAAGTTGGTTTTAAATCGTCCCTGATCCGCTATGAAGACGACGTAACAGAGGAAGAACTATTGGCCTGTGTGGAAGGTCTTAATAATGATCCCGATGTGGATGGCTTTATAGTGCAGCTACCACTTCCGAAACATATTTCAGAGCAAAAGATCATTGAAGCTATTGATTATCGTAAAGATGTAGACGGTTTCCATCCTATTAATGTGGGACGCATGTCGATCGGATTACCGTGCTTCGTGTCTGCCACTCCGGCGGGCATCCTTGAACTATTGAAACGCTATGAAATAGAAACTAAAGGGAAACATTGCGTGGTTTTAGGCCGTAGCAATATAGTAGGGAAACCCATGGCTATGCTGATGATGCAGAAAAGTTATCCCGGCGACTGTACGGTAACTGTATGCCATAGCCGTTCACAGAACCTGAAAGAGATGTGCCTTAGCGCGGATATTATCATCGTTGCCTTAGGTGTTCCCGAGTTTTTGAAGGCTGACATGGTCAAAGAAGGCGCTGTTGTGATCGATGTCGGTACGACACGTATGCCAAGCAGTATTACGAAGAGCGGTTTTAAACTGGCCGGCGACGTTAATTTTGACGAAGTAGCGCCTAAATGCTCCTATATTACGCCGGTTCCCGGAGGAGTAGGGCCAATGACAATCATCTCTTTAATGCGTAATACGCTTCTGGCAGGTAAAAAAGCTATTTATAAATAAGCATTATC
>DAMCDT010000095.1:0-11677 GCA_032058265.1 Tannerellaceae bacterium | reverse complement strand
GAAGGGCGCGGCGTATTGGAAGCTGCCAGTATCGGTGTTACGTTACAACCGGGAGAAATGGCTATGCGTTGTAATCTGATATGTATAGAAGATGGCCTGATAAAAAATCATTCCGCAGGGCATATCAGTACGGATGAAGCCGATGAACTCATTCAATATCTGAACAAAGAATTAGGATCAGATAAGATTACATTTTATACAGGAGTATCTTATCGCCATCTTTTAGTTATTAAAGGAGGAGATAAGCGATTAGATTGTACACCTCCGCATGATGTTCCTTTAAAACCTTTCCGTCCGTTATTAATCAAACCGGAAGTACCTGAAGCGGATGAGACGGCGGAATTGCTGAACAACCTGATTCTGAAATCGGAGGAGTTATTGAAAGATCATCCTGTCAACCTCGAACGAATTGCAAAGGGTAAAGATCCGGCAAATAGTATATGGCCGTGGTCACCCGGTTATCGTCCGGCAATGAAAACGATGCAGGAGATGTATGGTTTTAAGAAAGGCGCAGTCATATCTGCTGTAGACCTGATAAGAGGTATAGGTGTTTATGCCGGACTGGAAGTTATACAAGTAGAAGGAGCGACCGGTTTATACGATACAAATTACGAAGGCAAAACCAAAGCTGCCCTGGAAGCATTGAAAACAAATGATTTTGTTTATTTGCATATAGAAGCAAGTGACGAAGCCGGGCATGAAGGAGATGTTCAACTAAAAATAAGAACAATAGAAGACCTCGACAAACGTGTGGTTGGCCCTATATATGAAGCATTGAAACGTTGGGACGAACCGGTATCCATTGGTATCCTTCCTGACCACCCCACACCATGCGCTATGCGCACCCACACGGCAAAGCCTATTCCGTTTCTTATATATAAACCAAATCAAAAAGCAGATTCCGTAACAAAATATGACGAATTCTCCGTAGAAAACGGTAAATTTGGAATCTTACAAAAAAACGAATTCATTTTACAGTTGATAGTTGACAAGTGATATAATCATTTTCAACTTTCAATTTTCAACTTTCAATTATTATGAAGTATTACAGTACAAATAAACAAGCTCCGTTAGCCTCATTGAAGAGGGCTGTCATTAAAGGTTTGGCAGGAGATAAAGGGTTGTATATGCCGGAGAATATTGACCTTTTGAAAGATTTTGTGATCGGCGAAATGAAAGATATGACTTTCCAGGAGATCGCATGTACAGTAGCTAAAGCTTTATTTGGAGATGATGTAAACGGCGGTACGTTAGAAAAGATAGTCAACGATACCCTCTCGTTCGATATACCTGTAGTACCTGTTCATGATACTATTTACAGCCTTGAATTATTCCACGGCCCTACATTGGCATTCAAAGATGTGGGCGCCCGGTTTATGGCACGTTTGTTAGGCTATTTTATTAAGAAAGAAGGAGTAAAAGACGTGAATGTACTGGTCGCCACTTCAGGTGATACAGGAAGCGCCGTAGCCAATGGCTTTTTAGGAGTAGAAGGCATCAATGTATATGTACTTTATCCTAAGGGAAAAGTCAGCGCTATTCAGGAATGCCAGTTCACAACATTAGGACAAAATATCACGGCATTGGAGATCGATGGTACATTTGATGATTGTCAGGCATTGGTTAAATCGGCTTTTATGGATGCAGAAATGAACGACCACAGCAAGCTTACTTCGGCCAATTCGATCAATGTAGCTCGTTTCCTTCCACAATCATTCTATTATTTCTATGCTTATGCCCAGTTAGATAAATTAGGGAAAGCAGATCAGCTTGTTGTTAGCGTACCGAGTGGAAACTTCGGTAATATAACCGCCGGATTGTTCGCCTATTGGATGGGACTACCTATTAAACGTTTTATCGCAGCCAATAATAAGAACGACGTCTTTTTAGATTACCTGAATACAGGTATTTATACCCCACGTCCTTCCGTAGCAACCATAGCTAACGCGATGGATGTAGGAGATCCGAGTAACTTCGCGCGTATAATGGATCTGTTCAGCATTTATCCGGATCCGCATCAAGCAATAAAAAAACGTATCTCCGGCTATGCTTATACAGACGAACAGATAGCCGATACCATGAGACAAGTCTATAAAGACTACAACTATATTTTAGATCCACACGGGGCATGCGGTTATCAGGGATTGATTGACAACCAATTGACAGGTAAGGAAACAGGCCTTTTCCTCGAAACCGCCCATCCCGCCAAATTCAAAAGCACAGTAGATAAAATACTAGGCACAGACATTGAAATACCAGCTAAACTTCAGGCCTTTATGAAAGGCGAAAAACAAAGTATCCCATTAAGCAAAGACTTTAAAGAGTTTAAAAGGTATTTCATGAACAGATAAGAACTGGATAAAACAACACAATGTCATACTTAAAAGACGGTAATGTCTTTAATAAACGAATACAATGACTTTGGTAAAACATTGTCATGTTCTAACCGAGCCATTACAATCATTTTATAGTTGTTTACATCTTTTCTTCCAGAAACTCTTTCAACACCATCGCATGATTGTGTTCGGTGTCTTTGGAGGCGTATAGTAAGGTAACTGTTTTTTCTTTCTTTATTCGTGTGATGAAGTCTTTGACGGCTTTTGAGCTTTCCAGTTCTTTTGTGTAAAGGGCTTCGAATTGTTGCCAGTGGTTAGGCTGGTCTTCATGGAACCATTTGCGGAGTTCGGGGCTGGGTGTTATGTCTTTTGCCCATAGGTCGTAATGTAGGGATTCTTTCTTCATTCCTCTGGGCCATAGACGGTCTACAAGTACTCTAAAGCCGTCGGTGTTTTCCGGGTCTTCGTACACTCGTTTTATTTTTATATTCATTTTTGATGCCATATAAATTTTATTGATTGGTCCTACATAAACATTTTTAAAGTATGAGATGTTTAATATGTAGTAAATCAAACTTAATAAATTTTATAATTATGGCAACAACAACAAAAACAAAAGAAAAGAAAGGAGCTGCTAACGCTTCAAGTAAACAAATAGGTACATTTATTGGCGAATTGTTCTCTTTCAACAGCGGGCTTAAATTATATCACTGGCATATTACCGGCGAAGGTAGTTATGCACAGCACATGGCTTTAGACCAGGCTTTGGAAACATTACTTGATGTAATCGACCGTTTGACTGAAACAACTTATGCTTTGATAGGTGATATCGAAATTGTTATACCTGAAACAAAGATTCCAAAGAATATTGTAAAGCATACGGCTGATTTCTATTCTTACGTAGAAAAACACCGTGATTTGTTCCCTGAAGATATGTCACAATCAATTATCGACGACTATCAGGAAGCTTTACAACAACTGAACTATAGATTGATGAGATTGAAATAAGAGATTGATTTCTTTTATTTATTAAAGAGCGGTTATTCTGTTTTAGATGGAATAGCCGCTTCTTTTTTTAGGATTATGTATTTCCATTCCTGAAATACTCAATCATTTCACCGGTAAGGCTTATGATGGAATGCCCGGAAGGTATATTTTCCCTTTCGAACCATTTGGCCTCGGAAAGTTCTTCTTTGTCTAATGTGATCGTATCGTCACCGTCCAGTTCGGTAAAGAAACCTAATAATAAAGTATCGGTAAATCCCCATGGCTGACTTTTATAATAGACCGGATTCTTTACCTTGAGCCCGACTTCTTCCATGACTTCCCGCCTGATAGTTTCTTCTATTGATTCTCCTATTTCTGCGAATCCGGCAAGAAGGGCATAGTTTGTATATTCACGACCGGCATATTTAGATAGGAGTATTTTATTTCCGTTTGTCACTGCTACTATTATCGCAGGGGAAATCTTGGGGTATTCCGTGCTATTACATGCTGCACAATGTAACATCCGTTCCTTTTTACTATGCTGCATCGTTGCTCCGCATCTTCCGCAAAACGTATGATTGGCGTACCATCCATAAAGGCTGAAAGCTGTAATACCGGCGAATGATATATATCCCGGGGTCCTGAATATGGAGATATCTTCCATTTCAAATCCTTCCGGCTTTTGTGGTAAGTGCTTTACAAGGAAGTATGATATTCCGTCTATTGAAAAGGCATATATTGCTCCATCTTTTGCCATATCTCCCAATTCACTGAATGTGGGAAAACGGATTTCATCATTTACTTTAGTGATCAGGACTGAACGGCCTTCAAAATAAATAGCATAGCTATTGCCGGATGGCAGTTCATCTCTGTATTCATTATGATATATGTGAGGGTAAATATCCTGTATCATTACAAATTTTCAATTAAAGATGCAAAAGTATTCATTTTCGAGCATCATCGGATTACATTTATAAAAAGGATTGTAACTTTTTATTGTTTTATACTGTTATGGAAGAGAAATTTTAATGATAACCGTATGAAAACAAAAAGTCCTTTAAGCAGTTTGATGATTGTTTTTTTATTGACAAGTGCCATTACTTTTAAGGTATCGGCACAGGTGAATAGGTTGCAATTGCCGGAACCGTATGAAACTGAATCAGTAGTAAATTATAGTAAAGTCCTTGGATGGTCGGGCGATAATAAACCTGTTGCACCGGCTGGATTCACAGTATCTAAGTTTGCGGATGATTTCCATAATCCCCGGTGGATATACGTGGCGCACAATGGTGATATTTTTATATCTGAAGCAGGAACCATACCGGAAGATAATGAAGAAAATGAAACGGATGATACGCCACATAAAACGAAGAAAGGAGAGTCGCAGAACTTTGGTAGCGCCAACCGCATCATACTATTCCGTGATGTGAATAACAACGGGAAGTATGAAGGTAAATACACCTATATGACCGGATTGCGCCAACCTTTGGGCATGCTTGTGATCGGAGATCATTTTTATGTGGCTAATACCGACGGTTTGATGAGATATAGTTATGATCCGCAGGCTACATTTAACAATATGGCAGGCGAGAAACTGGTGGAACTTCCCGCCGGAGGTTACAACAACCATTGGACACGCAATATCATCGCCAACCCTCAAAAGGATAAGATATTGATCTCCGTAGGTTCGGCCAGTAACAATGCCGAATACGGTATGGATGAAGAACACCGCCGGGCAACTATATTGGAAGTCAACCTGGATGGCAGCGGCGAACAGTTTTATGCAACCGGACTTCGTAATCCTGTCGGAATGGATTGGGAGCCCGTAACCGGCAATCTTTGGACAGTCGTAAATGAACGAGATGAATTGGGTGACGATTTAGTTCCCGACTATGCGACGCATGTTCAACGGGGAGGCTTTTATGGTTGGCCGTATGCTTACTTTGGCCCGATAGAAGATCCGCGTATGAAAGGACAACGTCCCGATCTGGTAGCCAAAACAATAGTTCCCGATGTACCGTTAGGCTCGCATACGGCAACATTAGGAATGGCATTTTATAAGCACAATCAGTTCCCGCAACGTTATCATAACGGCATGTTCGTTGCACAACACGGTTCATGGAACCGCTCGACACTTTCGGGATATAAAGTGATGTTTGTACCTTTCCGGAATGGTAAACCTTCCGGCCCTCCTGAAGATTTCCTTACCGGCTTTTTGAAAGACAAAGAAAAAGGTGAAGTGTACGGACGTCCGGTTTGCGTTACCGTTATTCCCGACGGATCATTGTTGGTAAGTGACGATGCAGCCAAGACTATCTGGCGGATAAGCGCTACCAAATAGTTCATCCATTTACAACTCCCATGTCATTCCTACCTGGAAATTGAATAGGGGAGCTGCGTTGAAGTATCTTCCGCCGAAGGCATTCAGGTCGTTACCGAGGCTATATTTCTGATTAAGGATATTATCTGCGGCAAAGTAGATTTTAGCAGGGAGTTGCTTTCTTCCTTTAAGATGGATGCCTACATTGGCAGATAGCAAATGGTAGGTATCCGCGTATACTGAATTGGCATCATTCAGAGGAATGCGGTCGGTATAATTATGCTGTATAAAAAAGTAAGTATTATAAGGAAAATCAAAGTGCAGGCTGTTGATGGCTACGTGTCGTGGAACGCCTGCCACCCTGTTTCCGGAATAATCATGCTTACCGCTTAAATAATGTTCATATTTGTAGCGTGCATACGTGTAGCTGCTGTTCCATTGAATTCGCTGGAAGAAACGATTGTCCGGTTGATTTGAAAGAAGGATGAACGAACCTTTATATTCGACTCCCAGTTGTTTTATCTTACCTGAATTGACGAAAAACGTATTGCCTGTACTGTCTACCTGCGAAATAATTCCGTCGCGCAGACGGTAGTGGAAGACAGAAGCATCCATCGATAGCCGTCCGTTCAGCAGATTAAGCCGTATGCCACCTTCGGTATTCCACCCATGTTCTGCCCGTAAATCTTTATGGATTGTATTATCTGAAGGACGAACCTCTGCAGTTGTAGGATTGGAAAACCCTTTGCTGACGGTGAACCGGAGCGATAACGGATCGCTGACACGGTAATTAAGAGCGAAATGAGGCATCCAGACCGTTCCGAAATTATTCTTAAAGTTTGTTGTATCCCTGAAATGATAACCGTTGCGGTTGACAGACACGGCGGCTTCAATCACCAATCGCTTATCCCACTCCAACCGACCACGGATAAATCCGAAATACTGATAGTTCAGTATGTTATTATATGCCTGTACATCTCCCTTCACTCCGGCATGATTATCGTAATTATAAGCATCCGTTATCAACCATTGTCCTTCAAAACCAACATTTAGTGACGGCTTCCATGAAGCATTCTTATTCTTCTCATCCGACAAAGTGAAATATGTGCGTAATCCCGAATTATCCTCTTTACGCGTTTCGTAATTGGTGATAAAAGGATAGATGAAGTCTACATGGTTGTACCAAAGAGAAACGGTATGCGAGAAATAGTCGGAAAAGCGAGCTTTATGACGTACCCCGGCAAAGAACATACGGGTGGTAATACTCGTCTTTTGTTCAATTGAACCCGGTATCGTTGCCGTGGGGGGACGTGCCTGTTTAGGATCTTCCTTATATTGTTCTTCCGTTAATCCGCCAGGTGTGCGGTAACCCAGATCGGAATAAAAAGCATAAGCCTCGAGGAAATTGCCCGGACGATACTTCCACAGGTCGGAGACTTGTAAGAATAAACGATGCGTCCGTGTATTTCTTCTGTAACCGTCCGAACGCATATATGATTCCCTGACCGTAAAGAAATGGTTTCCAAAGTTTCTCGCAAGGTAAAAGGAGTTACCAACCAATCCTTTCGATCCTCCGTATAGGCTTGTCCGTAACGTCGACAAGGTATCTTTATTGGATTGTAATAAAACGACTCCTCCCGAATTAGCACCGAAAAGGCTTCCGTCGGGTCCCTTCAATATCTCGATACCATCGAGGTCGTTTACATTCAATACATTCAGGTAAGTGTTGCCTCCGGCATCAGTCAATGCAAAGTCATTATAATAGATCTTTACGTTCCTGACACCATAAGGCGACCGTACCAGGCTTCCCCGGATGGATAAACGGTAACTTCCGGGCGAACGCTCTTCCATGCGGACACCGGGCACTGTGTTCAATGCCGGAACCATTGAGACAGGCGATTGTATTTCCAATTCATCCCTGTTTAAAAGAGCTACGGATGTAGGCGTCAGCAAACGGGCCTGGGGCTGTATATATCCGACCACTTCCACATCCGACAGGGATATGCCCGGTATGATGGTACCCGTACTATCTGATGCTTCCTGTGCAAAGAATGTAAAGGTTTGAAAGAGAAAAGATAAGAGGATTGCTACTGAAGAACGGTTTATTTGCATTATAGTTCGTTTTTGTATACTAATTATGTTCATAACATCTTTTAAAACATTTTGGTTCAATGTTATTATTATCCGGGTTTTGTGTTGAACCAATAATAAGAAAAGTATGTTGTAACAGAAATATATGTAAATCATGAAAAAAGTACTTGGTTTCGTTATACCCGTATTGATATGTTTTCTGGTTGGTTTCTTTGCCGGACAATTGCAGTCAGACTCCATTGAAACATGGTATCCCTACCTGAATAAACCGTTGGTTACTCCACCAAATGTCGTATTTCCTATTGCATGGAGTATTATATACGTATTGATGGGTATCTCGGTTGGGTTTATCATAAACAGTGTCGGTATAAAAAGGCAATTCCTGATCGGAGTCTTTATCGTTCAGTTGGTACTTAATTTCCTTTGGAGTGTATTCTTTTTTTATTTACAAAACCCATTGCTGGGATTAATGGACATCATTCTGCTCGAGATCTGTATTATTTATTATGCCTTCAAGGCTTATCCCCAATATAAAATCAGTTCTTACCTGTTTATTCCTTATATCCTATGGGTGGGATTTGCAACCTATCTCAATTTATATATTTATTTGAATAATTGAGATTAGTAGTCACACGCCTTTGAAAATGATTTTTTACAGGCATATATTAACGGTATAATTGGAAAATTGACAATAACTTCCTTTCTCGGTTCCGTGTAGGAGTATGTAACTTTCAAAATTTGCAATTAAAAGTTTGAACTCAGCCAATTCATTTCCTATATTTGGCTTTTGGCTTTCCGAATAATTAGTTGAATAATCCATCTGTTAATAAAGAGACAATGAAAACAATACAGGCACGATTTGCTATTTTATGTGCAATGCTCCTATTAATTATAACATCTTGCAGTCAACAACGGATAGCCACTATGATCGCAGAAACCCCTGATTTGGTTTATGATAAATCTCAGTTAAACGGTTTGAATAAATACCAGAAAGATGGCGTTTACCTGATCGAAACAATACATCAGGCTTATCCGCGTCTGGATAATAAGATATCCCAAGAGGTATTTGAAAAGGAAAAGGAAAAATTATTAAGTGATCTTTCCCTGATAAGCAATGATCAGGATTTCGAAATCAGGCTGCAACGTTTTGTCGCTTTGTTACAGGACGCACATTCCAGTGTAGCCGTCGATTATTCTACACCCGGTGGCGGATATCCTATCCGCTTGTTTAAGGAAAAAACTAACTGGATCATAGCTAATATAGACCAGGCAATGGATAGTACATTAATTGGCAGTAAGGTGGTATCGGTCAATAACATCTCCATGTCTGATATTGAATCAATGGCATGGAGATTGGAAAGCGGTGAAAACATTTATTGGACAAATCTTCATTTTTCTTATAATCTTTATTTTCCTTCTTACTGGGAGGCGCTGGGTATCATTAAATCCAATGATGATAAACTTGACATTGTATTGGATAAAAACGGTGTTGAAAGAATCATTAGCCTTTATCCCAATCAAAAAGCAGTTCCTCACGATGTTCAGGTAAATGAAGGCGACTATCCTTTCACCCGGAAACAAAATAATGGGTTTTATTATAAAACAGATAAGGAAGAGAATTATGCTTACCTTCAAATGAATACCAGTCTTGATTATGTTTCGATTAAGAGCGAGATAGGCAGCTATACCAACTTTTTTATCCGTCCTTTTGCACTGTCTTATCTTAAGAAGCAGAAGAAAGATGCAATGAATTTCGGCATTACCCTTCAGTCATTATTTAAAGAAATACATGAAAAGGGAATAGGTAATCTGATCATTGACCTGCGGTATAACAATGGGGGAGATGAAAGAACCGGCAAACAACTTGTCTGGTATCTGGGAAAGGATGATATTAAACCATATACCGCATATATTAAAGTATCGGATTACTTTAAGCAAACCGTTAAATTGGATTATAAAAAGTACAACAATTTATACAAAGCTAAACACGGAAAAACGATTCCAAACAGGGAAGTCAACCTCAACACCGAAGTTACGGGACAAAATTATTTCGATGATATAACAAATGCAAACAGCCCCTATCTATTGGATACTACCATACCAAAATTTAAAGGAAAGGTATATGTACTGATCGGGAATATGACATTCAGTGCGGCAATGATACTAGCTACGACCATTAAAGACAACGGTCTTGCAGTTTTTGTAGGTCAACCAACAGGAAATCAACCTACATGCCAGACATATTACTCTAACTTTAAACTACCAAACACAAAGAAAATTATAAAACTCTCTTATGTATACATGGAAAGACCCGATCCGATCCAAAACGCAGAAAAGGCATTATATCCCCACATAACTGTGGATTCCAGCTTCCAGGATTTCATTGATGGCAAAGATCCCGGTTTTGAATATATACTGAATACGATAAAATAAAACCAAGACAAAACCGAACATTTCTTAAAACAATTCATGTCTTGTCAACAATGCTCTCTCTTAACCTGTTTTCTTATTATAAACTAAAACAAAAGTATCATGAGTATTTTAAAAGACAAAGTGATTATAATTACGGGTGCGGCAACCGGATTAGGGTTTGCGGCATCGAAAGAGTGTGCCCGGCAGGGAGCGAAACTTGCCTTGGTCGATAATAATGAAGAGAACCTGAAAAAGGCGGTTGAGAAAATCAAGAGTGAATGTAACGATACTGAGATCCAAAAAATTATTGCTGATGTTTCTAAAGAAGAAGATGTGAAGCGGTATGTCGATGTAACCAAAGAAACTTTCGGTCGGATCGACGGGCTGTATAACAATGCCGGTATCGAAGGAAAACAGGATTCCATCACCGAATATGACTTGAATATATTTAAAAAAGTAATCGATATTAACCTGATGGGGGTTTATTACGGCCTGCGCTTTGTATTACCTGTCATGGAAGAACAAGGGTACGGACGTATTGTAAATGTAGCTTCCGTAGGGGGTATCCGTGGCGTTATGAACCAAATACCTTACGTGGCCAGTAAACACGCTGTGGCTGGTATGACTAAGAACTCGGCGCTGGAATATGGTAAATACGGGATTATGACAAATGCGGTTGCTCCGGGAGCTATCTTCACACCTATGGTTGAGAAAGCGTTCAAGGAAATCGACGCTGACAATCCCCGTAAAGCAGCCGACGATTATGCAACGAACAATCCCACCAAACGTTTGGGTAATCCCGACGAAGTAGCCAACGTGGTTGTCTTCTTACTAAGTGAGAAGTGTAGCTATGTAAACGGGCAGATCATTGCTATCGACGGCGGACAATCTTATTCATACGGTACGGTATAACATTTGAAATAAGAGATTAACACGGAGATACAGAGACACGGAGTTCTTATTAAATGTCTCAAAATAAAACTCTGTGTCTCCGCATCTCCGTGTTTAATTAATATAATTTATATATAATGATGCTATTCCTGAAAATTATCCTGTTCACAGCGATCATCTATATCTTTATTATTGTAGGATTACGTTTACTGGGGAAAAAAGAACTGGGACAGTTATCGGTTGCCGACCTTGTTTTCATTATGCTGATCAGTGAAGTGGTGGGAGATGTTATGCGGGCGTCGAATGATTCGCTTGCAGCGGGATTGGTTGCCGCCATTACCTTAATGCTAATTAACAAAGGAATAAAATTATTTAGCTACCGCTCAAAGAAATTTAGCCGTTTTCTTGAAGGGACACCTTCCGTACTGATTAGGCACGGCAAACTCAACAGAAAAGAAATGGAGAATAACAAGCTGACGATTGAAGATATTGAACAAGCGGGACGTGAACAAGGTATAGGTGATATCACGACCATAGCGCTGGCCATACTTGAAGTAGACGGAAAGATAAGTATATTAAAAGATGCCGATATAAAAACCGAAACTCCTCTTTAAGAGTCCTTTTCTAAACTATTTTATGC
>DAMCDT010000094.1:0-11796 GCA_032058265.1 Tannerellaceae bacterium | reverse complement strand
TTTAAACATGCTAAATTCTTTCCTTCCGAATTCACCATTGTAACAAATTCCAAAGGATTAAAGAAGGCAGATATTGCCGGCAAGACTGACTTTAATATTAACAGTCCGTTAAGAAGTGAACGACTTGATTTTGATTTAGCCGGTAGTGGGACGATCAATTTAAAAGACAGTGTGTTTTTGGAAAAATTAGATATTGATATCGCAGGTAGCGGTACATTAAATGCTTTCGCATTAGTTTGTAATGAATTCGAAGGAGAAATTGCAGGATCCGGGAAATTAAATATGGGAGGAACGATGCAAAAATCTTCGTTTAGTATCGCAGGCAGCGGAACGGTTCATGCTTTTGATCTGCAGGTTGAAGACATGAAATGCAACATTGCCGGGAGTGGTGATATTGAAATTAGCGTCAGTAACAGCATCAAGGCAGACGTGGCTGGCAGCGGACGCATCAAATACAAAGGTGATCCGCAAAACATAACAAAAAGCATAGCCGGATCAGGCTCTATCAATAAAGTAGATTGATAACTCTGAAAAAGCTTTTTCCAGGAAGAATCCGGACGAAGATTTGACCTGGGTTTTATTATAGCCAACCTTCTTTTCGGTACCAATCAATGCTTTCCGTTAAACCTTCCCGAAGGGAATATACGGGTTTAAAATTCAAATCTTCCTGAAGCGGGGTAATATCACATATCCAGTTACGCTGCTTCAGGATAATATATTTATCACTATTCAGCGTCATAGTCTTATCAAATAACTTTCCAAACCATTCAGAGCAGACACATGCTATGCAAACAAGTCCTAACGGAATACGCGCATGCAACACGTGTTTTTTATTCAACACTTCCTGTATAAGGCGGGCAAAGCTAGCGTCGGTATGAATATCACCATCGGCAACGAAATAATGTTTGTTTTGTATAGCTTCATTTTCCAACGCCAAAAAGACGACAGTTGCCAGGTCTTTTACATAAATAAAGGTGATCCGTTGCGGAGTAAACCCTACGGTAAAGTCAAAACCGGATTTTATACTCTTTATTTCCAAAAAGTAATCTTTCTCACCCGGGCCATATACTCCCGTCGGGCGTAGGATTACGTATGGAAAATATGTTTGATGGCGCACGAAACATTCGGCTTCTAATTTGCTTTTTCCATATTCCGTATCCGGAATTTGCGGATCATCGAGGCGTATCGGTTGGAAACCTTTTTCATCACCTTTTCCATAGCTACTCAGACTGCTCATCAGGAGGAACTTCTTTGGTTTGCAGTTTCCGGCAGCTAATGCTTCAATCAGGTTAACGGTATACTTACTATTTACCCGGTAAAAATCTTCTTTCTTTAAGGCTTTAGTCAATCCAGCATTATGAATTACATAATCCCATGCGCCATGTTCTGCTGCGAATGCTGCTAATTGTTGGGTAAGTTCTTCCCGGTTTCCATACTTCAAGTCTATAAAACGGATACGCTTATCCTGCAAATGTGAACGATCACTACTTGCACGTACTCCCGCCCAGGTCTCATATCCCCTGCGTAATGCTTCTTCCATGAGGAAGCCACCGATGAAACCGCTGGCTCCGGTTATCAAAACTTTAATGCTCATGTTTCTTTAGTATACGGTGAGGCAAATCGCCATGATCTATTAATTCAATGGGGCATGCATAGGCATCACCCAGCCATTCGTCAGTTATATCCGTTCCGGGATGATAATGTAATGTCTCGTTCACGCAGGCAATATTTTTAACCATCGACAGAACGGTTCCGATATCATGTGAAACCAGAATAATAGCCGTCTCCAGATTAATCTTCTCAAGCAGTTCATTAAAATGAGATTCAAAGCGTTTATCGACATAGGAACTAGGTTCATCCAGGATCAATACCTTTGGTCGAGACACTATCGAGCGTCCAAGTAATACACGTTGCAACTGGCCTCCTGATAATTCTCCTATGGGCCGTTCGAATAATTCATCCAAACCCATTAATGACACTACCTCATCGATCCGTTTATTTTGTTCCGGACGGTAAGAACGAAAACGGGGCTTTTCCGACACCAATCCCGAAGCGATCACTTCCCTGACGGAAATAGGAAACTTTTTATCGATTTGGTTCATCTGTGGTAAATAGCCCATCTTGAGGGAAGAGACCTGTTTCCCTTCCTGATAGAAATGTAGATGTCCGGCTATCGGTGATAAAAGCCCCAAAATTACTTTTAGCAGGGTTGTTTTGCCACCTCCGTTAGGCCCGATTATCCCTAAGAAATCATGCTCATACAGATCGACCGTCACATTACGCAATACGGTTTTATTCCCATATCCGGCGGATATATTCTGTATCTCAATTAATTTATTCATTAGAGAGAGCTTTAGCAATATGTGTCATTTCTTGTTTCCAGTTGCATGATAACGGATTGATAGTTACTAAGCGGCAATCCGTTTCTTTTGCTATCAGTTCAGCATTCTTTTTATCAAACTCCTGTTGCACGAATACTACTTTTGCCTGCGATGCTCTGGCAGCCTCAATCAATTCTTTCATTTGCGCAGGGGAAGGTTCTTTACCATCCATTTCAATACATAATTGATTGAGTCCGTATTCATGGGCAAAATATGTCAATGCCGGATGATATATAATAAATGTACGAGAAGAAAGAGTGGAAAGCAATCTATTTATTTCAGCTTCTGTTTCTTCGATCTCTTTCATCAATGATCTGAAGTTTTCATTGTAATAATCCGTATTATCAGGATCAATCGCAATAAAAGCATTTAAAGTATTTCTGGCGATCACTTTTGCTCCGGATACCGAACTCCATATATGCGGATCGATGCCGCCGTAATGGTAATGCCCGTCATGCTCTTCCTTGTCAATGATCAGGTCTACTCCTTTTGAGAGGTCGAAGAAGCGGACGTCTTTTACATTCTCTTTTATATTATTGATCCAGGCTTGTTCGAAACCGATATACCCAATTTGCAAGTAGGCTACTCCTAAACCTATGTTTCTTATTTGTTGCGGGGTAGGGTCGTATGCTTCCGGGCTTTGCCCCATCGGCACAACCGTATTTATTTTATAGTTATCCCCGGCTATCTTTTCAGCAAAATAACGTTGGGGTTCAATCGTTACGGAAATAATATTTTCCTTTTGCAATTTACCCTGGCTACATCCAACTAAAAGTAATAATATGAGTAAAGGAAGTAACTTAATACCATTCATTATCAACTAATCTTTTCGGCAAAGATATATATTAGTTGACAGTTGACAGTTGTCCGTTAACAATTATTCCATCCTTAGGTGATAAGGTCTTTATTTTATCTTTATACCTTACTTTGCATTTATTACCCGTTTCGGAAACAATATGGGCCTCCGTTAACGTTCCGTTATCCCACTTGATGTCTACAACGAATCCGCCTCGCGCGCGGAGGCCTTTGATCTCTCCCTGTTTCCAGAAAGAAGGAAGGGCAGGCAACAGATGAATCTCCCCGGTATGGCTTTGCAATAACATTTCGGCTATACCCGCTGTTCCTCCGAAATTACCATCTATCTGGAAAGGAGGATGCGTATCGAATAAGTTATTAAGCGTTGATTTCCGGAGTAACTCCCATACATTTTCGCCTGCTTCATCACCATCCAACAGACGTGCGTAGAAGTTAATCATCCATGCACGGCTCCAACCCGTATACGAACCTTGCTTTACTTCTCCTTCATTGTATTTCCTTCTACGTTCAATGGTACGGCGGGCAGCAGCAAACAGTTCTTTATCATCAGGAGTAATGGTCGTTCCCGGATATAAACCGAATAAATGTGAGATATGCCTGTGTCCCGGTTCTACCTCTTCATAGTCTTCAATCCATTCCTGAATGGTATTATAACGTTTGCTGATACGTATCGGCGGAAGTCTTTTCATTGTTTCTTTTATTGTTTTCAGGAAAGGAGCATCTACTTTTAATTTATTTCCGGCTTGTATGCAGGCATCAAACAGTTCCATAATGATCTGGATATCCATTGTTGCACCGTAGGTCAACATAAACGAACTGCTGTCAGGCAACATATACATGTTTTCAGGAGAGTTTGACGGGGCGGTTACCAGATAACCATTCTTATCTTCTATCAGGTAACTTAGAATAAACTCGGCAGCTTCTTTCATACAAGGATAAGCTTCCTTCTTCAGATATGCTTCATCCAGCGTAAACACATAATGTTCCCATTGATGTAATGCGAGCCAGGAAGGAGCAATCGGGAATGTACCCCACCCTACTCCATCCGTTATTGCCGTACGCCCGAAAGGATCAGTGAGATGATTCATCGTCCAGCCATCAGAACCATACGTTTTCTTCGCAGTAACACGACCGGGAACACGTAATGCATTGATCAGGTTTGAGAAGGGAAGGGCAGTTTCTGATAAATTACATACCTCAGCCGGCCAGTAATTCATTTGTATGTTAATATTGGTATGGAAATCTGATGACCACGGAGCAGCCATATCTTTATTCCAAATTCCCTGCAAGTTGGCGGGAAGCAATCCCGGTGCACGTGACGAGTTCATCAACAGATATCGTCCATATTGGAAGTAAAGAGCGATCAATGAGAGGTCTTCCGCTCCCTCTCTAACTTTTGCCAAACGTCGATCTGTCGGAATAGTATCCATTAAGTGTTCACCCAATGAGAAAGACACGCGATCAAACATCAGGCTATGCTCCTGTATATGCTTATTTTTTATTGCCTCATAATTGGCAGGAGAAATCCTATTCAAAATATTCTTGCATACTTCCGACGGATTTATTTTCCTGTCATAGTCCATCATTGCGAAATTATAATCCGTTGCAGCCGTCAGGTAAAAGGTTGCTTCTTCCGCATCCTCAACATAAAATGCGTTATTTACCGTAGTGAGGTTACCGCCTTTAGTAATTCCCTTTATCCGTCCGCCGAACTTCATATGCAAACCTCCTTCGCCTGTTCCCTTATCAGGTATGTCGATAATTTGTCCCGTGATCTCCAGTTCATTGGGTGAAGAAGGGTAAGCGATTGCGTCCTGTTCCCGCTGGTAAGACAGGCGGAACGTCAGTTTATCAGGTCCGTTTGCTTTTAGTTTGATAACAACTATATTCTCAGGAGCCGAAATAAATGTTTCCCTTGTATAGGAAGTATTACCTATCCGGTAATCTACATAAGCAATGCCTTTCCCGAGATCTAACGATCTTTTATAATTTTCTATCTCTGATAAAGAGTTTCCTTTGTCAACAAAATCAATATAGATTTCGCCAAATGACTGGTAAGAACGGATACGTAAAGGATCGCTTTTCATATATTTTTCCGATAGCTCGACTGCTTTTGCTATCTCTCCGTTAATTAGGCATTTCTGTATTTCGGGTAAATGGGCGGCGGCGTCTGCATTAGCTTCGGTTTTATAACCAGCCCATAGACTTTCTTCATTCAACTGGATGATCTCTTGTTCATACCCGCCATAAACCATAGCCCCAAGCCTTCCATTACCTAAAGGAAGCGCTTCGAACCAATCCTTTGCCGGATGATTGTACCACAATGTGTTTGATTGTTTGGAATGAACACATAAAGGGATTAACACAACAAATAATAAATTGATAAGCTTATTTTTCATGGTCTTTTGAATAATTAGATTGGGTAAAGATAAACATTTGTTTATATATTACTGCTATTTAACAGACGTCTGCCTGTTGCAGTTGTGCCATCGCACTGGCACGGTTGTGCCAACCTGAAGGCACATCAGTGCCACCGGCATGGCATTGTTGTGCCATGCCGGTGGCACAAAACAAGGTTGCCCGTCGAATATTAATAATTCTTAATCAGAATAACAGATACATAAGAAAAAAAGGGGAAAATTGTTTCATCTCTTTTCTTTTCTCTAATTTCGCCTAAGATTATAATTGGCCATAATACACATATTTTTTAATACGGGATTAAACCTTTACCTTTGTGTAAAGTCAAAATCTTTACTTGTTCTTTATAACCTAAGTAAAAATACCAACAAGACATGACGAAGAGTGTGAAGTGGGGTGTAATAATAGTTATAGGACTATTAATTGTGGGAATGATTGCTTACCCCCGGATTAAACGTAAGTTGACAGCGTCGAAAAATGCTTCTGAAATACCTCCTCCGACAAGTCCGGCCTCGCGGACGCAGATTCTTAGTATACAGGCAGAAGTAATCAAAGAACAACCTTTAACAGACAAGATTGTCAGCACCGGTAGCACTATCCCTGATGAAGAAGTAAATCTAGCATTCGAATCATCCGGTAAAGTAGTCGTTATTTATTTTAAAGAGGGAACCCATGTGAAGGAAGGCGACCTGTTGGCTAAGATCAATGATAAACCGCTTCAGGCACAATTGAAGAAACTGGAAGCGGAAGTTCCTTTGGCTCGCGACCGTGTTTACCGCCAGCGTACGTTATTGGAAAAGGATGCTGTTAGCCAGGAAGCATTTGAACAGGTTACGACTGAGTATGAAAAACTAATGGCAGACATCGAATTGGTCAAAGCAAATATAGCCCAGACAGAATTACGGGCACCCTTTGACGGTATCATCGGACTACGGTCGATCAGTGAAGGCGCCTATGTGGCATCTACTACCGATATTGCCCGGTTGACAAAGATATCACCCCTGAAAATTGAATTCTCGATAAACGAACGTCATATTGCTGATGTATCGGACGGCACACAAATCAGCTTTTTACTTGAAGCGCCCGACGGTATGATGCGTGAATATAAAGCAAGGGTGTATGCTGTAGAAAGTATGGTAGACCCGATAACTCGTACGTTGAAAGTACGCGCTACCTACCCTAATACCAATGAGGCAATCCAACCGGGACGTACCCTTTCTGTTGAAATATCCAAACGTGAAATTAAGGATGCGCTCACTGTTCCAAGTGAAGCCATTATCCCTGAAATGGGAAAGAGCATTATATATATGTACAATAACGGCGAAGCCAGGCCACAGGAAATAATAACCGGGCTACGTACGGAAAGCCGTGTACAGGTGCTCGAAGGGATTGAAGTCGGTGACACGGTTATCACTACCGGTGTAATGCAGCTTCGCACAGGGATGAAAGTCAACATAGACCACCTTAACCAATAAGTCCATGGCTAATATTTCCGAATTAAGCATAAAACGGCCGGTACTTTCGACAGTAATGGTACTTGTCATCCTGTTGTTCGGGATGATCGGTAACCGTTGGTTAGGCGTGCGTGAGTATCCGAGCGTTGACCAGCCCATTATATCGGTCAACACCTCTTACCCGGGAGCCAATGCCGAAGTAATCATGAACCAGATTACCGAGCCTTTGGAGCAGAATATTAACGGTATTCCGGGTATCCGTTCATTAAGTAGTGTGAGTAGCCAGGGAAGTAGCCGTATCACCGTAGAGTTCGAACTTTCGGTAGACCTGGAAACGGCAGCGAACGACGTACGTGATAAAGTATCGCGCGCCCAACGTTATTTACCCCGCGATGTCGACCCACCGACAGTTTCAAAAGCTGATGCCGACGCTACACCTATTATGCAGATCGGTATCAGGAGCAGCCAACGCTCCTTAATGGAACTTAGTGAAATCGCTGAGTTGACAGTTAAAGAGCGTTTGCAGACAATCCAGAACGTGAGCGGGGTGGATATCTGGGGACAAAAACGATATTCAATGAGGTTGTGGCTCGATCCTATTAAAATGGCAGGGTATGGCGTGACTCCATTAGATATAAGGAATGCAGTAGTAGCTGAAAACGTAGAGTTACCCTCGGGAAGTATTGAAGGGAATACGGTAGAACTCTCTATACGTACGCTCGGCCTTATGCAAACAGCCAAAGAGTTCAACGACCTTATTATTAAAGAGAACGACTACAATATCGTCCGCTTTAGTGATGTAGGATATGCGGAACTCGCACCGGAAGATATCCGTAGCTTTATGAAACGTAATGGTGAACCGATGGTTATTGATGTGATCATCCCGCAACCCGGTGCTAACCATATTGAAATCGCAGACGAAGCTTACAAACGTATCGAACAATTAAAGAAAGACCTTCCGGAGGATGTATCTATCGAAATGGTTTACGATAATACACGGTTTATACGGGCATCTATATATGAGGTACAGGAAACGATATATGTTGCGTTTATATTAGTTGTATTGATTATCTTTATGTTCCTGCGCGACTGGCGCGTAACCCTTGTCCCAGTAGTAGTTATTCCAGTCTCTCTTGTAGGAGCCTTCTTTGTAATGTATGTTGCAGGCTTTTCCATTAACGTACTGACGATGTTAGCGGTTGTATTATCCGTAGGATTGGTGGTTGACGATGCTATTGTTGTTACGGAGAATATATATGTCCGCATTGAGCGGGGAATGGCGCCCAAAGAAGCCGGGATAGAAGGATCAAAAGAAATCTTCTTTGCTGTCATCTCTACTACGATAACGCTAATAGCTGTTTTCCTCCCGATCGTATTTATGGAAGGTATGACCGGGCGGCTTTTCAAAGAATTCAGTATAGTTATTGCAGGCTCCGTTGCCATTTCATCCTTTGTAGCGCTCACATTTACACCGATGTTGGCAACAAAACTGCTAAAGAAAAGGGAAAAACAAAACTGGCTATACCGCAAAACAGAACCGTTCTTTGAGGGGATGAATAATCTATATACCAAATCTTTAGATATTTTCCTCAAACATAAATGGTGGGCGATACCTATTGTTGTTATCTTATTGGCTGCTATAGGTTATTTCTGGCAAAAGATACCATCAGAGCTTTCGCCTTTGGAAGACCGTTCACAAGTTACCATTAATTTGCGTGGTCCCGAAGGAAGTACATTTGAATTTATCCGTGATTTTGCCGATAAAATGGAACTATTGGCCGATTCGTTGGCTCCCGAACGTGAAGCCATTACTACCCGTTCATGGAGTGGCGGTGGATTTATCTCCATCATCCTCCCGGATATTCAAGACCGGGTACGTTCGCAAATGGAGATTGCAGACGTTTTATCCGCTGCCGTCAGGAAAGAAACATTGGCCCGTGGATTTGTTCAGCAGCAATCCACTTTTGGCGGAAGGCGTGGAGGTATGCCGGTACAATATGTTTTACAGGCGACAAGCCTTGCCAAACTTCAAGAATTTCTCCCTGAATTTATGAGGCAGGTAAATGACAGCCCGGTTTTCCAGATGGCTGATGCAAACCTTAAGTTTACAAAACCGGAAATGCGCATTGAGATCAACCGCGACAAAGCTTCTTTATTGGGAGTCAGCACACAAAATATAGCACAGACTTTACAATACGCCCTCAGTGGACAGCGTATGGGATACTTCTATATGAACGGTAAGCAATACCAAATCATTGGAGAGATCAACCGTCAACAACGTAATACTCCTCTTGACCTGCGTTCCATTTATGTACGAAGCAATAACGGGGCAATGATACAGCTCGATAACCTCGTTAATCTGGAAGAGAACGTGGCTCCTCCGCAATTATATCGTTACAACCGGTTTGTATCAGCTACTATTTCCAGTGGTTTGGCCAAAGGATATACATTAGGCGACGGGCTGAACGAAATGGACAGGATAGCATCTGAAGTTTTGGATGAATCTTTCCGTACGGCTCTTTCCGGTGAATCGAAAGAATTCCGTGAGAGTTCTGATAGTTTGATGTTTGCCCTTATCCTTGCTTTATTTATGATTTATTTAGTATTGGCAGCCCAGTTTGAGAGTTTCAAAGATCCATTGGTTGTAATGTTCACCGTACCCTTAGCAATTGCGGGAGCTTTGATGTACATGAGCGCTTCGGGCGTTACAATGAATATCTTTAGTCAGATCGGTATTATTATGTTGATAGGACTTGTTACAAAGAATGGTATCCTGATTGTTGAGTTCGCCAACCAACGGCAAGAGGCAGGATTAAGTTTGCAAGAAGCTATCCGTACAGCTGCCGAACAACGTTTACGTCCTATCTTAATGACCAGTACTTCTACGATCTTAGGATTACTACCATTGGTATTTGCTTCTGCCGAAGGAGCCCAGGGACGTATCGCCATGGGGACAGCAGTTGTAGGCGGTATGATCGTTTCAACATTCCTTACCTTATTTATCGTTCCGGCTATGTATAGCTTTATCTCAACTGACAGACAAAAAAAGAAAAAAGAAGCATGAAACGTTTATTATATGCAGGAGCTTTGATTCTTCTTGCCACCTATTCTAACGCGCAAGATATATACGACCTGAAACGTTGTATTGAAACAGGATTGGAAAATAACTATTCCATCCGTATCGTACGTAACGAACAAATTATAACAGATAATAATGCAACCATTGGCAACGCGGGTTATCTGCCGACTGTCGACCTCAACGGAGGTTTCAACGGAACTATTAATAATACACGCGAGGAACTGACCGACGGTACAGTCGTTAAATCAAACGGGATCAATTCGGAAACTGCTACGGCAGGACTGAACGTTAACTGGACCATTTTCGACGGGTTCGGCATTCAGGCCGATTATGCTAAACTTAAAGAACTGAAAAATATCGGTGAACTGAATACCCGTATGACTATTGAAGATTTTATTGCAGGCATATCGGGCGAATATTATAACCTGGTACGTCAGAAGATCAGGTTACGCAATCTTACTTCGACTCTAAATTTATCCCGCGAACGACTTCGTATTGTGGAAGAACGGTACTATATCGGCTCTATGTCACGTTTGGACTTGCAACAAGCCCAGGTAGACTTCAATGCCGATAGTTCGGCTGTTCTTAACCAGTTGGAAGTAGTCCACCGCTCGCGGACGAACCTCAATCAACTGATGGCAATTGATAATGTGGAAGAGCGTATCATCCAAAAAGATACCACAATCTATCCTAATCCTTTCCTTGATGAAGTAGATCTATGGAAAAGTACGATGGAATCGAATGTCTCCCTTCTGATTGCCCAACGGAACCAGATTGTTTCAGAACTCGACCTGAAGAAAGCACAAAGTCGTAATTATCCCTATCTCCGGTTAAACGCGGGATATGGTTATACAGGTAATTGGTATGAAGTAGGTAGTACGGATTTTCAACGACGATTAGGACTGAATTATGGAGTCACATTAGGTTTTACGATATTCGACGGATTCAATCGTAAACGGGAACAAAAGAATGCCCGTATACAAATTGAAAACAGTGAACTCCGCCGCCAGGAATTGGAACTGGCACTCCGCGCCGATATGAGTAACCAGTGGATGGCTTACCGGAACAACCTCAACTTATGGGCATTGGAAAAAGAAAACGTAGTAGCCGCTCAGGAGAATTACCGGATTGCTATGGAGCGTTATCGTTTAGGAGATCTTTCAGGGATTGAATTACGCGAAGCGCAAAACAGTTTGCTGAATGCCGAGGAGCGCCAGTCTATTGCTGAATATGCCACCAAACTTTGTGAAATATCTCTTTTGCAATTAAGCGGACAGATAACAGTATTTCTTAGTCCCGAACCTGAAAGGGCCAGCGAATAACAAGGACTCAAGTACTTCATAATCATAATTTGCTTCTGTATGAATATTTCAGCACAGATTACACTGATCTCACAATTTTAATAAATATCCATAAAATCAGTATAATCTGTGCCGAAAAGAAAGTCTCAAAGGTTTTGGGACATAAAAGTTGCGACTACTCTTGATTCTCAATTAAATCAATGGAGTGCACTACTTGTGTATCATTTCCGGAAGCGTCGAAACAAAACACCATTAAATGATATTCACCTACTTTTGTTTCTGCAGGTATTTCAATAGCAACGGATGCTTTATGATCTTTACTTCCTGCGGGTATTTCAAAATTACGA
>DAMCDT010000093.1:0-11831 GCA_032058265.1 Tannerellaceae bacterium | reverse complement strand
AGTTTAAATTAAGATTTAATTACAGATGTATAAATGGAGATAGCTTTTTTAATGGATAGCAAACCAAAAGATTCCGGTTCTAAATCTTCGGGATGTAGTATAACGATTGCGGCTGCATCATCCTGAGCCTTCACATCGTTGAAGTTATCGACGTAACATTCAAAAAATAAATCGAGGGTATGGACTTGAAAGCCCAAATAAGGATAGATATTAGGAAGAGAAAATAAATAGCGGTAACTCGAAAGAACAAGGCCTGTTTCTTCTTCTACTTCACGGCAGACAGCTTCTTCGGCTGTTTCATACATATCGACAAAACCTCCGGGCAGATCCAATGTGTCTTTTGCCGGTTCTTTAGCACGCCTGACCAATAGCAACTCCCCTTTGTTATTCCTTATAAAACAGGCAACAGAAGCAGATGGATTGAAATAATACGTAAAACCGCAAACAGAACATTGCTTGGCCTTTTCATTCCGGATAGCAAATGCCTTGGAACCACAGCAAGGACAGTGAAGAAATTGGTCGAGAGGATGCAAAATACTTCGTATTTAATTGAAAATTGAAAATTGAAAATGAAAACGAATCATTTTCAACTTTCAACTTTCAATTCTTTTCTAAATTTCCCTTACTTCCCAACCTAAGGCGCTTGCTCCTAGCACGGCGGCATCGCTTTCTTTTAATTGGGAGAAAAGTAATTTTGTTTTTCCCTGGAATACTTTTAGGACGTTCTTTTCTAAAGATTCTTTGATTGGGTTCATTATAAGGTCACCGGCCTTAGTAAGACCACCGAATAGGATGATCGCTTCCGGGCTTGAGAATGCAATGAAATCAGCGAAAGCTTCACCTAACATTGTTCCTGTAGCCTGGAATATTTCAAGAGCGATTTTATCGTTCTTCATAGCTGCGTCATATACGTCTTTGGATGTTATTTCATCCGGGTTCAAGTCGCGTAATACACTTTCGTCTTTACGTATCTCGAGGTATTCACGCGCGGTACGTGCTACACCTGTTGCTGATGTATAAGCTTCCAGACAACCTTCGCGTCCGCATCCACACATACGGCCGTTATGACGGCGAACGATTGTATGGCCTAATTCACCTGCGAAACCATCATGCCCGTAAACTAAGTTACCTCCCACAACGATACCACTGCCAACACCTGTACCTAAAGTAATGACAATAAAGTCTTTCATACCGCGGGCAGCACCATACGTCATTTCACCAATGGCTGCAGCATTCGCATCATTTGTTAATGTTACCGGTATACCATCCAGTTTTTCACTGATTAATTGTGCTAATGGAATGGTTCCTTTCCAGGGAAGATTAGGAGCAAATTCGATACATCCGTTAAAGTAATTACCGTTGGGAGCGCCTACTCCGATTCCTTTGATCTTGTCATGTCCACCGGCCTGATCGATGACCCCTTCCAATCCTGCTGCCAATTCTGCAACATAATCATTTACGTCTGTATACTTACCTGTTTTTATTGATCCGCTATACAAGATGGTTCCTCTTGCATCTACCACACCAAACACTGTATTGGTACCACCTATATCGATACCTACCACATAGGGTTTCTCCATGATTTTATATTTTTGATTAATAATGAATTTCCAATCGGGAAACAAATATAACAGGATTCTGAGAAGATTCAATTATTTTTTATTCTAAATATCCAGAACGGGAAGTATTTCAATCCAATAATCATCCGGATCGTTGATAAAATAAAGCCCCATTTCCGTATTTTCAAAACAAACCCAGCCCATCTCTTTATGGTATTGCCGGATTTCGTCATAGTCTCCTTCTACCCGAAAACATAAATGGCTTTCATTATCGCCCAGTTCATAAGGTTCTTTCCTGTCTTTCAACCAAGTTAGTTCTAATAGGAATCCTGTCTTTTCATCCGTTAAATAAACTAATATAAAAGACCCGTCTTCTGCTACCTTTCTATGATGCTCTTTTAAACCTAGCGCTTTATTATAAAATGTGATACTCTTTTCCAGATCAATCACATTTATATTAAAATGATCAAATTTACCTTTAATTTCCATTTTATTAGTATTTATATTTCAAATTGTTGTCCTTTACGTGTCAGTTTCAGAAGTTTGCATTGGCGCCTTTCAGCGAAAGTATCGAAAGCATTTACTTTATCATAGGCTTCTCCAAAATGCATCGGAGCGAATAAACGGGTATGGATGCGTGAAACAAATTGCTGCGCCCCCCGCATATAATCCGTTCCTAAACGTGGATCGACAGGAAACATCGCTAAGTCTAATTTGCCGGTTGCCTGCGCCAATAACTCCAGTTCGTTTAAATAAGCATTTTCGGCATCTTCAATTTCTTCTTTTGTCGATTCATCTATCCAATGCCAGTTATTAAGATCACCCGCATGAAATACCATCTTCTCGCCTATCCTTACAAGAAATGATCCGCCGACATCTGTTGACCCGAAAGTTTCCACTGAAATGAATTCATCTTTGTACCTATCACCTTTGTCTAAAAATATACCGTCTTCTTTCCTTGCTTTATGCTGTTCCAGAATATCTGCGGAAAGGATATACACCATTTTATCTTTGTATTGTCTCCATTGTAGAACGTCCGGATTAAAATGATCCGGATGGAAATGAGAAGCAAACACATATAACCTTTCTTTTTTATTTAGCAGTTCATCATGTACATATCCTTTTAGTGGAGATTTCCCCGAATCTTTGTAATAATCGAATATAATGGAAAAATCATCCGTTTCGATAACATAACAACTATGATATATATAGGTCAGTTTCATCGTTCTATATTATTTTGAAACGAAGGTAAGAATATTTCCTAACGTTCAAAAAAAGATGGAGACGCGATCTCTCTCGCGCCTCCACCTGTTTCTCAATGCAGATGAAATAGATTAATGATTTCCAATAATATATTCCACAGGAGTTAATTTTATCACTAAAACATTCCCCTTCTCTTTTTTAACTTTTATCTCAGTAAAAACCAACCCTACGAGATAAAATCTTTTAACAATCATTTGAGATATGCTCACGCATAAAAAGTAAATTTCAGAGTATTATAGCATTTCTACCTAAAGTTAACATTCTTAAATACCTTTTATAGATCTATGGTGTTCGCAGAAATAAAAGTAGATGTATATAACCATTAATACAAGTCTTTTTAGACACCCATTTTATTTTTATTGTGGCATATTATGACACATTTTCATCCTATGTTTCAAAAATGAGACAATTATCCATCAAGAATGAGATAATAATCAAATAAAATAATATAAAAATAGTTTCGCTAATCGGCACAAATAGTTTACTTTTGATTCACAAACTGAACCAATTCACGCTACTTATTATGTTATCAGATAAAATGATTAATGAGGCGTTTGTTGAGGTATTGATGAAAAAAATCCCCAAGAAAACCCAACTGGCCAACTTTATTGCAGAAACCCTTTCAATCGAGAAAGAAACCGCTTACAGACGTTTAAGGGGTGTATCGATGTTTACGTTCAATGAAGTAGCCATTCTTGCCCATAAATTGAACTTTTCTGTGGATGAAATAATAATCAATACGGAAAAGAGTACACCGATAACAGATATGATGTTGAAATCATATTATGCTGATAAGAACGAAGATATTAAAGAGAATGAATTAAATTCAGAAAATTATGTTGAAATATTTGCTCAACAACCGGATTCTAAGTTTGGTATGGCTTTAAAAAGCATCCCTTTTCCCGTGTTGTTACCTTACGATAATATTTCGAAATATTATAAATTTAAATATGTACAGCACGAAAACAATCCTTCTAATCCCACTCTTTTTAAAGATATAAAACTGAACGGCTGGGACAGCAATAATATGGAAGCAGCTTATTATATGTTTCATCAGATCAATCATACAATCTATATTTGGGATAAGAAAATTATTCCGATTATTGTAGATGATATTAAATATTTCAAAAGTTTGGGTTTAATGGATAATACCGATATACAAGCTATTCAAAAAGAATTATTATTATTAATGGACGACCTTGAAGCCACTGCGTCAAAGGGTGTATTCGAAGATACGGGAAAGAAATGCGATATATATATTTCGGATGAAGATATCGATTCAACCTATACTTATTTTTGGTCTGAAAAATTATGCCTCAGCGTTCTAATCACCCATCTTTTCTATGCCATTATGTCCTATAACAATAAAAGTAAATGTAAAGAAGCAATAGATTGGATTACATCCATGAAATCTAATTCAACCCTTATCTCAGGTACAGGAGGAAAAGAAAGAGTACTTTTCTTTAATCAACAGAGAGATATTATAGAGACTTTGTAAATTATGCAGATTCAAATCCTATAACCATACACTTAGTTTTTGTCATTTCTTTAAATAACCAAAGCTATATACTGGTAAAAAACGAAATCATTTTTGATAAAGGTTTTGACTTCTAGGATCCACTAAAAGCATCCCGTCCATAGCAATGTTGCGGATCTTTCAACCATATTTCCTCCAACCGTTCATCATCCGGATCGTATATATCAATATTCAGATTATATAAATGAACCACGTAGGCCACAACTGTGACCTAGTAAGTGGATTGCATGATTTAGAAATGGAAATAGTTCTATTTATGTAGAGGTAATGTTATACTAATTTTAATTCTTATTTTTGCATTGCTATTATTAAGAGAAATTAATTAATTATCATGAGCAAACGATTAAAGCCAGAAACGCTGTGCGTACAGGCAGGCTGGAAACCAAAGAATGGAGAGCCACGAGTACTTCCCATTTACCAAAGCACAACGTTTAAATACGATACAAGTGAACAAATGGCCAAACTCTTCGACTTGGAAGAAAGTGGTTATTTCTATACGCGTTTACAGAATCCGACTAATGATGCGGTTGCTGCAAAAATTACTGAGCTAGAAGGCGGTGTGGCAGGAATGCTAACCTCTTCTGGACAGGCGGCCAACTTCTTTGCCGTATTCAATATATGTGGAGCCGGCGACCATTTTATAAGTGCGGCCAGCATCTACGGCGGAACATTTAATTTATTTTCAGTTACCCTTAAAAAGCTGGGGATTGAATGTACGTTTATTGATCAGGACGTGAGTGAGGAGGAAATAGCAAAAGCATTTCGTCCTAATACAAAATTACTGTTTGGTGAAACAATCTCAAATCCCGGAGTAATGGTTCTCGATATTGAGAAATTTGCCCGTATAGCCCATAATCACGGTGTACCGCTCATAATTGATAACACTTTTGCCACGCCAATTAATTGCCGTCCTTTCGAATGGGGAGCAGATATTGTTACTCATTCTACCACAAAGTATATGGACGGTCATGCCACAAATGTAGGTGGCTGTATTATAGATAGCGGGAATTTTAATTGGGATGTGTATGCTGAAAAATATCCCGGATTATGTCAACCGGACCCCTCCTATCACGGCTTAACTTATACAACCGCATTTGGAAAAGGCGCTTTCATAACAAAAGCAACTGCCCAGCTTATGCGCGATTTGGGTGCCATTCAATCTCCACAACATGCGTTTTTATTAAATATCGGGCTTGAAACTTTACATCTTCGCATGCCTCAACATTGTAAAAATGCACTGGCTGTTGCAAAATGGTTGCAAAAGAATGATAAAGTTGCCTGGGTAAATTATCCGGAACTGGAAGGAAATAAGAACTATGAACTTGCAAAGAAGTACTTGCCCAATGGTTCTTGCGGAGTCCTTTCTTTTGGTTTAAAAGGAGGAAGAGATGTAGCAACCCGTTTCATGGATAGCTTAAAGCTGGCTGCTATTGTAACACATGTTGCCGATGCACGTACATCCGTATTGCATCCTGCAAGCCATACTCACCGGCAATTGTCAGACGAACAATTGGTCGAAGCAGGTGTAGCTCCCGATCTGATCCGTCTTTCTGTGGGCATTGAAAATGTAAACGATATAATTGATGACCTTGAACAGGCATTAGGCAATTAAGTCCTACTACTTATAAAGAAGCACGGAGATTTAGGACATACTTAAATCTTCGTGCTTCTTGCATTATAACCAAACCATCATTTATCTACAACATTTACACAAAGTGATTAAACCTTTTTATATTCCCACAATCTAATACTATAAAATCAGATATCACAAACAAATAAATGTCTTGAAATCTTATATTTTATAGGTATTGTTAGTTAATAATTATATAAAATGGGCTATATTTTGCAAATAATTTAATATAAAACCAATTTCGTATAAATTATTTTGTAATAAAATATAAAATATAGATCATACATTAAACATTTAACCAGATTTGTATCTAATTTTGCATATTATTTTAATTTTGTATCATATTTCGGAATTGAATAAAACTCTAAATTAATAAAACAAGTATCTAAATTTTAGTAAATCAACAGAATTCAATGAAAACAAAAACTTTCTTTTTCGCTCTTTTAGGGAGCGTAATACTCTTTGCGGCAGGATGTAGCAATGAAGAACAGGAATTAAATCCGACAAATGACCCGGCATCTATCTCTGTTAAATTAACCGGAGAAGAGCTTAAAACCCGTGCAACAACGCCCGCTTCACCAGAAGAAAATGCACTCAAAAACTATACTATTTATGTATTTCACAATAGTGGAGTTTTAGAAGATGCTGGAACATCATTAACAATGAACAATTTAACGACAGGAACCAAGAAAATTGCCGTAGTAGCAAATGCTCCAGCAGGATTTCCCTCTAATGCAATCAATAATTATAATGATTTCGAGAATGAAATATTTGCTTTGGATTCACAGACTCCTGCTACAGTAGTAACAGATGGACTGACGATGAGTGGGGTAATCTCTGCAACATTAAATGCAGGATCAAATAATTTGACAATACCTGTGGCTCGTGTGGTTGCAAAGATTCAATTGGGTACTATTACAATTACACCGGATACCGGACACGACATCAATAAATTCAATCTTACAGCCGTTCATATTATGAAAGCTAAAAGCGAGTCTACTGTCGGTTTACCTACCGTTACAACCAGTGGAGATTTATATGGTGGTGTTAATACAACCGGTATTGTAAGCGAATATAGGTCATTCCTGACTGGAAATGCAGCCGAAGGCAGTAATTCAACGTATTTTTACGTATTTCCTAATGGAGGCGGAGATGATGCGACGCTCATGACATTGGAAGGAACTTATGATGGAGTTAAAACCTATTTCCCGTTCATAATTAATGATGGAACAGGAAACACCGGTGACGGTAGCGGTAATTATATTAATCGTAACACATTCCATAAAGTGAATGTTACCCTTAAGAAATTAGGCGCAGGGGTGGATAATCCTGAAACATTAGTAGATCCATCAGCGATAACCGTACTTATTCAGGCTCAGGAATGGGAAACCGTACCAGAACAATCTGTTGAATGGTAATTAAACTGCTAAACAATCATACACAAAAAATGCTGGCCGCAATTATTTTATTGCTGGTCGGCATTTCCACTGGTTGTCTAAAAGACAATGCGTTTGATTGTGTGCAGGAACAACAACTATATATTAAACTTATAGATTCATCAACCGGTGAAGACCTGACGACATCCGAAAATATAACAGGCGTTTCGCTATTTATTTTTGACCAGGATAATCGATTCCTGGATGAACTGGAAGTTTCACCGGAGCAAATTAAACAACAAATTCCTATAACGATACATACATATAATACGACAGAAATACATATACATGCCTGGGGAAATCTGAATGATTCGGAATATATCAGTCCATTGAATAAAGGTGATAAGATCGATAAAACAAGAATCTCTTTAAAAGTAACCGAAACAGGACACGCTTTTTGTCCGGATGATCTCTTTTATGGTGAAAAAGTAATACTTAATAAAGGGACGGCATCAAATTTGAATGAAGTACTGATGTACCGTAAGAATGCACGGATGCATATCACTGTACGTGGTTTAAAAGAATTGAAAAACGTATCAAGTTATTATTTTACTATTGATAAAAAATACAATGGTTATAATTTTAAAGGGGATCTTTTAGAGGAGCCTGTTTCAATAAAACAAACCGGCCATTTTGAAAATAAAAATCATGATTTTGAAACACCACACGCATTCAATGTCATTCATTATCAAACAAAGGATGAGGGAATAACCATTCATTTACATAATGCCAAAACAGATAAGATTCTCTTATCGATTGATAAAACAGACGATGGAGCTTTTATCAGCCCCTTATCAGGAGAAACAGCTAATATATTGATTGACCTGAAGAAAGGGTTGAATGTCTCACTCGAAACTACTCTCTGGGATGGAATACATCACTGGGAAACATGGTAAAAATAATTATTAGATTAAAAATTTATATACAGATATGCAAACGATAAATAAACAACATATAGTATGGCGGCTGTTCAGGTTCAACATAGCTATAGCCATGTTGTGCCTGTTTGGAATATCGTGTACAACCGACGAATCACCATTATCTTCAACAGTACCGCCACAAACAGGGCAGGAATTTACCGCACGGTTAACAATCAATATGCCTCCTGCAAGTATACCCCATACGGTAACGAGAAACCAAACCCCGCAGGAAACTATGATCAATGAAATCCGTGTATTGGTTTTTCAGAATAATCAGTATTTGTATTCTGCTGACGGCAGGATTAATAACTCGTCAAATACTTCAACAGATTTTGAAGCGACCTTAACCGCTACTTCATCACCTGTTTCATTATACATGGTGGCGAATGCTAACAATGCTATCGATAATGCCGGCATCCAGCTTAACGACAGTAAAAGTGCGGTTAAGTCAAAAATACAGCAAGCTTTTGGCTCCAATGGTATTAATTCTTCTTTTCCTATGTTCGGAGAAAAGGATATGCCGTCGTTAAGTGAAAACGGTAACCAAATCGATGGAATAAAAATGGTTCGTTCTATCGCCCGCGCGGATATCATAGTAGCTGAAGATGTAACCAATTTTGAAATGGTTAGTGCGCAGGTTTTCCGTGCAAAGGATCATATCCAAATAATCCCTGATAATTTATCTAACAATTCAGTTACAACTCCTTCTGTTCCGGATGGAACGGGTAGTATCAATACAACGGAAGTTGCTTTAACCGGTAATGTATCACAATCACAGTTATATTTCCCCGAATCGCAAGCGCCGGATGTAAGTAATCAAACATCTGATGCGACTTGTATTATTATTGGGGGTAAATATAACAACGGTTCTGTTAGTTATTACAGGATTGATTTTAATTTAGACCTTGATGGGCATCCGTTTGGACAAATACTCAGGAATCATAAATATACTTTCAATATATTGAAGGTCGGATCTTCGGGTGAGCCAACTCCTGAAGGAGCTGCCAATAAGCCTTCAACCGGAATGGTAGCGGAAGTAGAAACGTGGGATGAAAATTCAACGGATATATGGTATGAAGGTGAAAACTATTTCAGTGTTTCCAAACGAACAGTTGTTCTCCGCCCATGGGCAGCATCGTTTTTACAATTTGATGATATCTTAGTAAACACAAATTTAACTAATTACACTATTCAATGGTCGGATATAAATGGCATAGCCGTTACAGGAACGTCTCCTTCTGCTTCCATGATTGAAAATGGAAACTATAAGGTAAGTATCATTGACAATACGATCCGGGTTGAAGCCTTAACAAATAATGCGCTGGATAATAACCGGCTCAATTACTTTGTTATACATGCCGGAAGATGGGATGTTGTTATTACTATCAGTCAATATGGATTATTAAAACATAGTGGTGATCTTGTTAGGGTATTATCATTCGGAGGAGTTGGTGATCTGGGTAATGGTTACGATACAGAAGGTGCCCGAGATGCCAATGCAGCCTCCATGAGGCAAATACTTAATAAACAATTTAGTCCTACAGGTCTATTTCAGTTCGGTGGTTATCATTTTACGGAAATGGGAACTGTGGGAACAGGAACAACTTTATCTTACACCACAATGTCGAATTATGATGTATTATTATTCCCTTTTTCACAACAACCTAGTTTGACAGTTGCTAAGGATGTATTGAAATGGTTGGATGCCAAACCAAACAGAGTTTTAATTGTAAGTGCAGACGGATCCAATACAAATACAAATTTATTAACTGTAATAGATGACAATCTCACATGGAACTATACTACCTACATTACTAATTTTAATTTTGTCGTAGATGATTTGACGAAGATTTTTACTGACACGGGCCTATTTGGTAGCGTATCATCAACTTCTTACTTCAGATATATTGATAATATATGGGGGAGAGCTGTAAACAATGATCCCGACGTTATCCCATTACTGAAAACTGATGATGGCGGTATGGTTATAGGGGTTAACAAGAAGAAAAGAATCGTCTATATCAGTGAAATACAATTGTTACAAACCCGTTACTCCGGTGTAAACGCATTGACTGATAACAATGGAACGGTAAGTAATGACCAGGATAAGCTGATGGCTAACTTATGGGCATGGATCACTGAGGTGGTCTTATCCGGAAAATAATGATTACCAGAACGGTATGGTTTTGGATAGCTTATATCTCAATTTAGCTAAATGGCGCCGTAAAGAAAGCCCAACTGTATTTTCCTGTTCTAATAAGTCTTCCCGGAATTCACGCAATATCATCCAATCGGCCTGATTCACCCAGTGGCGGAAATCAAGGTTTGGTTTGTGGTTCTCGGATAGATCCAATAGTTTATCCAGATCAAAGGTATCTGAAATAACACCGGCTCCGGCATCATAAGCATCATAAGCATTACAAGCCTGTTCTATATGGGTAGGAACCATCAGGACAGGCTTATTCATATACATGGCCTCACAAACCGATTCAAAACCGGCAGTTGTTGCATAAGCTTTCGCACCTGCCATGTATTTAATAAATAAAATGTCGTCTAACGAATGGAAAGAAAGGTTATCGTTTACTTTCGTTTCTGCTGCTGCTCCTTTTTTATCCCAGAAGAAATGCATAATAACATCCTGATGATCCTTTTGCCAGGCTTTAACCTCTTCGCTAAAACCACAATTCAACATATATCCATGCAAATAATTTCCTTTTTTGGGTTTTGCCTCAATCACTTCCCGGCGTACCAAAGGAGGAACAACAACCAGTTGTTCTTCGGGTACTTCCCTCATCTTTCGGAACGAAAGAGCCAGTTTCTTCGTAGCGCCCAGTGTTGTAATATTTGTGTACAATTTTAATAATCCCAGCGATACGGGGTTTAGTTTCGGGAAACTAAAGTCAGGATGAAGGAAAATATATTGGTGAGCTATACAGATCATTGGCGCTTTCGGACGATAAAAGAAGTAAGTCAATCCGGTAAGCATCTCATAAAAATTCACTACAACATCAGCTTCTGTTTCTTTTATCTTACGATTAATAAAACGAAGGCTTTTTACATAAGTAAACCACAGCGCCAAATTGTACGCAACTGTTTTTGCCAGATTAATTTGTTTATTTTTCGCCGTGGGAAGAAAATTGGGACATTCAAAATAATAGACCGGCGTATTAATTTTCTCAGTGAAAAAAGAAGGTATTTTCCGTAAAGCGCTTTTACCTACTAGGGAACTTACAACCGAATGTCCTTCCGCTGATAATTTCTGCTGAAGAGAAAGCGCTTGTGTTAGATGGCCTCTCCCTTCGCCCTGTATTATGAAAAGTATTTTCATGAGCTTCTATATATAATAGAAACAATTCCTTTTTATGGTTTGTTCACCCTCACTATACGCAGACACTTGACAAATCTATCAATAATAAATCACAATAATATGACATCGCTGTTAAATTAAAAAAATAGAGGCAAAGTATTTTTTTGCCTCTATTATAT
>DAMCDT010000092.1:0-11838 GCA_032058265.1 Tannerellaceae bacterium | reverse complement strand
TACAAACGAAGGAAAAAAAGACGAAGAAAGCTTTAATCAATTGATCGTTCCTCTGGGGAAACGATCCACTATTACATTTAAAGACGGTACACGGGTATGGGTAAATGCAGGATCGAGAATTATATATCCTGTAAATTTTGATAGAAACAAACGGGAAATATTTGCCGAAGGAGAAATATTCCTGGAAGTTGCCCGGGATGATAAAAGACCGTTTATTGTTAAGACACGTCAGATAGATGTTAAAGTTTTAGGAACACAGTTCAATATCTCAGCTTATGAAGACGAAACGAACTTACAGGTCGTATTGGTTAGTGGAAAAATTGAAGTAAAGATGCAGGATAAAGAAAAAAGCCTGTTGACCCCCAACCAGATGTTCTCTTATAACTATAAAACAAGTCAAAGCCGGATTGCCACAATTGATGTAAGTGATCATATCGCATGGAAAGATGGTTACTACCGGTTCCACCAGCAAAAATTACCTGTTGTATTCAATAAATTAACAAAATATTATGGTATTTCCTTTGATTGGGATGAGAAGGATAATATTGTTGATTTAAGCTGTAGCGGAAAACTCGATTTAAAAGATAATATCGATGAGGTACTATTGGCTTTACAAAAAGCCGCTCCGATTGAAATTTATAAAACGAATGAGAAAATTCAAGTAAAAGTTAAACACTAAATTGTTAATTATGGATCCTTAAATCAAAAAAAGCCGGATAATACCCGCATATTATCCGACCCGCAATCAAAATTAGTAGAAACAAAATTACTAACTTAAATCAATTACAAAAGTATGAAAAACAACAAGATGTTTAGTCATAAAAAAACTAAACAAGAGAGATTTATACGTATTATGAAAGTTTGCCTTCTTTTTATTTTCTTAGGAGTGGGCGCTTGTTTTGCTAACGAGTCGTATTCACAGGAAACTATGTTTACCGTTGAGTATAACAACCTCTCTATTAAAGAAGTCTTCAGGGAAATTGAACGCGAAAGCGAATACATTTTCTTTTATCTGGATAATTCAATTGATCTGAACAGGAACGTTTCTGTTAAAGCAGACAACCAGCAAGTACAGGCTATCCTCGATCAGATCTTCACCGGAACAAATAACACTTATCATATATCCGACCGGCAGATAATTATCTCAAAAGAAAACGTTGACCCTCTACCCTCTCCTTCTCAGGCTCTGCAGGATTCTAAAACTATTACCGGGATAGTAAGCGATGCAACAGGCCCTATAATAGGTGCAAATGTAATCGTAAAAGGTACAACAAATGGTAACATAACCGATTTTGACGGTAAATTTACACTCACGGGTGTGCCCGCAGACGCTATTTTACAGATATCATATATCGGCTATCTTACACAAGAGATCAGAGTGGGAAACCAAACACATCTGACTATTACTTTAGTGGAAGATTCGGAAACCCTGGAAGAGGTAGTGGTTATCGGATATGGTGTAGTAAAGAAAAAAGACCTTACCGGTTCCGTATCCCAGATGTCGTCAGGAGCTTTAAAAGATCTGAAAGTTTCTCACCCTACACAGGCGTTAGCCGGACAAATGGCTGGTGTGCAGGTGCAACAAGGTACAGGGGTTCCGGGTGAAGCAGCTAACATACGTGTGCGTGGTTCTGCGTCTATCTCCGCGTCCAGTTCACCTTTATATGTTGTCGATGGTTATCCGCTCGGTGATCAGAACCTGAACTCTATCAATCCAAATGATATTGAATCAATCGAAGTACTAAAAGATGCTTCTGCTTCGGCTATTTATGGTTCGCGTGCCGCCAACGGTGTGGTAATCGTTACAACGAAATCGGGTAAGGCAGGAAAAGTAAGTATCAGCCTCGATATGTATTATGGATTCCAGAATGTGACTAAAAAGCTCGATCTTATGGATGCCCAGGAATTTGCAGAGTTAAGTAAGGAGGCATTCAATACCAATTATACAAGTAAAGTCCCCGGATCTTCTGCCAGTGATCCGTTAGACATGCGTCCTTCAGGTAACCGTTACCGCTATCCTGCTATTTTCGATGATGCGGCAGCTATGGCTGCTATCGGCAGAGGTACGGACTGGCAGGATGAGATCTTCCGCACAGCGCCTATACAGAATTACCAGGTATCGGTATCCGGAGGAGATGAGAAAACAAAATATATGTTTTCCGGTGGTTATTTCAGCCAGGATGGAGTCGTGATTGGCAGTGATTACGAACGCTTTTCAGCCCGTGCAAAAATAGACAGTGAATTTACTAAGTGGTTAAAAGTCGGGATCAATGTAGCTCCTACTTATATGAATCAAAGCAAAATCACCAACGGACACTGGGCTAGTGATGGAGTTTTATTAGCTGCCGGAGCGACTTCTGCTATTGTACCGGTAAGAAATCCGGATGGAAGCTGGGCATCACAAGCCGAATATGCTGTGGCCAGTGACGGACTGACAGGTGTAACCAATGCGGTTGCCAATGCACTGGATATAGATAACACTCAAAATACATTACGCTTATTTGGTAATTTGTACGCAGAAATATCTCTTTTGAAGAATTTAAAGTTCAAAACAACTATCGGCGCCGATATAATGCAATATAGGAGTAAATATTTCCGCCCGTCTAATGTCCCGAAAAATGGTACGGTAGCTCCACTCCCATCAACGGATAGAAGCGGTAATACAAAAAATGCAGAAGTTGTCAACTGGCTGAACGAAAATACACTTACTTATTTCGAATCTTTTGGTAAACATGAAATCGACGCAGTTGTAGGTTTCACCACTCAAAAGAATGTGTATAATTACAGTGAAGTAGTAGCTTCTGATTTTCCGGATGATATTATACGTACAATGAATAACGGGAAAGTAAAAACCGGCTCTTCTGATATGAACGAATGGTCGCTACTCTCATATTTAGGACGTATAAATTACCGTTACAACAACAAATATTATCTGACTGCTTCAATTCGTGCCGACGGATCTTCTCGTTTCGGGAAGAATAACAGGTATGGATATTTCCCTTCCGGTTCCATAGCATGGAGATTATCACAGGAAGATTTTATGAAAGATATGGATTGGCTGAGCGACCTGAAAGTTCGCGCAAGTTATGGACTTACCGGAAACAATAATATCCCTAATTATGGTTCAATCGGAACTATGGCAAATCAAAATTACGTTTTTGGTTATGGTGCAGGCAATATAGTAACTGGTATCGCGCAGAAAAGTTTCTCCAATGCTGACTTAACCTGGGAAAAGACACGGCAGATGGACATTGGCTTCGAAATAGCTGTCTTAAACAGCCGTTTATCTCTTACTTTTGATTATTATCAACGGAAAACAACAGACCTGTTGCTTCAAGTAGATATTCCGACCATTACCGGTTTCGAGAATTCATGGAGAAACATTGGTAAAGTAGATAATAAAGGTATTGAAATTGCCATCAATTCAGTGAATGTCATGAATAAAGACTTTACCTGGACTACGAACCTGAATATGTCAACCAATAAGAATAAAGTGGTTGCATTAGGCCCTTCCGGTGATCCTATATATCATGATGGCGGCGCCGGTACTACGCATATTACTATGATCGGGCATCCGTTAGCCAGCTTTTACGGATACAGGCAAATCGGCGTTTATATGAATCAGGCAGATTTGGATAATAATCCTAAACTGGATAATTCGTATGTCGGCGATATCAAATATGAAGATGTTGATAAAAACGGTGAGATCACGGCTGACGACCGTACCATCATAGGTAATAACGATCCGAAGTTTACCTGGGGTATGACCAATTCATTTAGTTATAAGAATTTTGACCTGAGTTTCGTACTGCAAGGTGTTCATGGACGTGATGTATTACATTTGGCAAAACGTTTTTATGAAAATCTGGAAGGAAACCAGAACCAGATGAGAACTACTTTGAACAGATGGAGATCAGAAAGTAATCCTGGCGACGGGTGGATGCCACGTGCAAACGCATCGACAACAGGACAAAACAATGCTGTTTCTTCACGCTGGATCGAAGATGCCTCGTTTGTAAGGATCAATAACCTGACGTTCGGTTATACACTTCCTCAGGCTTTTGCGCAGAAATGTACCATGCAGAACGCACGCATTTATTTCTCTGTACAGAATCTGGCTACATTCACAGGCTATAGTGGGTACAATCCCGAAACAAGTTTCCGTCAAGACAGTGAATCAAATGTCAGCAATCGTTTGGCACGTGGCACTGATTACGGGCAATTTCCTTTGAACCGTACCTTTACTTTTGGCTTGAATGTTACTTTCTAATTGTTAACTATTTAATTTATAGAATATGAAGACAACATATAAAATAGCGTTAATAGGGTTATGCTTTACCTTTGCATCCTGTAGCGACTTTCTGGATTTGAAGCCAAAGAATGAGTTGGCTGCCGATGAATATTACCAGACTGCCGAACAATTTGAATCAGCATTAAATGGCGCTTACTCAACTTTGCAGGAGTCAGATCTGTATGGAAACTGGTACGTATTTTCGGAAATTCCTTCCGATAATACACGAAATCAATTATCCGGTTCGGTAACAGACCAGGATGAGTTTGACAAATTCTATATCCGTACGACAAATCCTTATCTTGCCAATTTCTGGAAAGTAAGTTATAAAGGTATCAATCGTATTAATACTGTATTGGGACGTATAGATAATGTCGAAATAGATAAAACACTCAGTGATCGTTATAAGCTGGAATGTAAGTTTCTGCGTGGTCTGCTGTATTTCAACCTGGTCAGGGTATATGGTGATGTCCCATTGGTATTGACTGAAATAAGTATTGCTGAATCATATACTTATATGAGGGAATCAAAAGATAAGATTTACGAACAAATTATTGCCGACCTCAAGGAAGCAGAAGGTTTACCGGCCTCCTATACTACCGATTCGGATGTCGGACGTGCTACATCGGGAGCAGCCAAGGCATTACTTGGAACCGTTTATATGACGTTGAATAATTATGCGGATGCGGAAACCAAACTGGCGGAAGTTGTCAACAGTTCACATTATGCTTTACTGGAAAATACACCGGGGTCATTAAACAGAGACGGGTATGCAAATGTTTTTGATCCTGATAACCACAACAGCAAGGAAGCCGTTTTTGAAGTTCAGTTTAAGAAAGGTGGTTTTAGTGAAGGAAGTAACTTCCCCAATAATTTCGCGCCTGAAAATTCAGGAACAAATGTTGTGCCCGTAGGTGGTACAGGTGGTAATAACATCCCTGAAATGGATATCTACAATGCGTATGAAGATGGCGACCTCCGTCGTGATTTCTCCATGTCTTTGGGATATTATGATAACCGGAAAGATGATGAATGGGTAGATTCCCGCTACGTATCCAAATACTTTGATGTGCCTTATCAAAATAATGATAATAACAACAACTTTCCGGTAATCCGTTACGCAGACGTATTATTAATGTATGCGGAAGCGTTAAATCAGAACGGAAAAACCGCCCAGGCTTGTGAATACCTTAACAAAGTCCGTCGTCGCGGGTTTGGTTATCAGACAACTGAAACGACACCTGTCGATATAAATACCACAGACAAACAGACATTCTTCCTGGCGGTTGAGCATGAAAGAAGAGTCGAACTTGCCTTTGAGGGACATCGTTGGTTTGATTTGGTCCGTACTGGCAGAGCCGTCGAAGTTATGACGTCCAAAGGGTTCAAGCTGAATGCAAGTAATTTAATATGCCCTATTCCTCAAAAACAAATTGATGTGAATCCGGATTTAACCCAGAATGATTACGTAATCGTTCCTAAATAAATTTTGAATTATTAGCTATTATACTAAACTGTGAAGGATAGTTATTGATTATCCTTCACAGTAACTTCACACAAAGTATATTAACAATTATCAATTTGTTCCTGTGTTTTTATTACTTTAATAATACATAATTATTCTTTCCACCCGGGTGGATAATCTTTTTCACCCGGGTGGGAAAGTTAATTCACCAAGGTGAGATAAGTAATTCACCCGGGTGATAAGAATAAACAATCGCATCTTCTTGATCAATTTCACATTACCATAGCATTAGAATCTTATATATTATACATGAAAACATCTAAGCGTATCTTTCCTATTGTTTTATTGATTCTGACTCTCCAACTCAATGCAGCAACAGGTACCATGGAAAAGGATCGGTTTGTTTATGAGAACAACCTGATGAAGCAAATTCTGTCATTTCAGAATAATACGATTTCCATTGAATCTATTTTTGATAAAACCTCTCAAACCGAACTGATATCCGGTTCACAAGTTCCGTATTTTGAGTTTATCATTAACCGGAAAGAAGTTAATGCCTTGATGCCTGTCTGGGGATTTATCAACTACAAGGAAAAATTATTGAATAATGGAGGTACTGAATATGTTTTCTATTTTGAAGGAAAAGGGAAATATAAAGGATTACTTTTAGAGTTATATCGCCAATATTTTGATAACTCGACCTTAACCAGAGAAAAGATCCAATTAAAAACTTTGAAAGAACATACTTTTACGTTGAATAAGAAGAACGGAGAACTGCATTTTATTTATCCTCAACTAACCATCAAATGTAAACCGGATAGCCATATACAAGAAATACAAATAGCCAATTATTATCCCTGGGCACATATGTTTCGTCCTTTCTTAAAGGATTATGTATTAAGTGCGGATAGTTCTTATCTCTTAAAAGGACCATTTTCAATTATTGAAACAGGAACACATAAAGTAATTTCCACCTATGAGCATGCTTCGCAGGATGGTGCGAATGGCTTCCGTCTTTCAGAGATAATCTCTAAAAATAAAGATGATATCGACGCAAGCCAGGGTGTTAAGGGTGACGATACGATTCTTACAGATGAAAACTTTTGGTTTATTGGCCATCGATACAAAGGCGATAATGAGAATCAGACCATCTCTACCGAAATGCTTAGAGGCGGTTATTTCGACAATGAAAAAATACCCTACGATACGTATTACGAAACAGTTTGGAATAGCTTTAGCTTTGTAAATAAACAAGAAGATATCGAGCCGGTTGTACGCCAATATTTGCTGAACCAGATCACGGAACATCCCAAATCAAGGGAGGCACACTTTTATTATAATACCTGGGGGATGCAACGTGAGTCGCAACGGAGAGGGCACGATGTACGGGGAGTATTTACAGAAGAGAGGATTCTTCAGGAAATAGATTACGCCGCGGAGATGAATGTCGAATTATTTGTTTTAGATGATGGCTGGGAACAGGCGCATGGCGTATGGAATTTTAACAAGCAACGCCTCCCGAACGGGCTGAGTCCTCTGGTTTCACGCATGAAGGAACATAATATGATACCGGGCATTTGGTTTTCACCCATGGGCATAGATAGCCTGTCAGAAAGGTATAAACTACATCCGGATTGGGTAATTAAAAGAGCAGATGGACGTCCGATCCTAGCGCAGTGGGATCAACCTGTGTTCGATTACGTAGGACCTTTCTCCCGGCTGTTTCTCGAAGACTGTAAAAAACTGATCGACCAGGGCATCCGTTATTTTAAATGGGATGCTATAAATACCTTTAACAGCGCCTTGTCTGGTCTGGATCACGGAACGGATAAACAATCAAAAAAAGAAAGGATCGACCGTTATAATTACCTGTTGCCTTTCTACGTTACCCGTACCATGAAGGAAATAAGGGATTATAACGAAGATGTTTTGATTGAAATTGATCTTACGGAACCTGAACGATGCCTGATCGGACTGATGCCGTTGCAGGAAGCAAAATTCTTTTTTATGAACAACGGTGCGTCGGCTTATGGGGATTATTCCACCTATCGCACCAAGTCCATGCGAACAGTGATCAATGAATACGGGCATCTTTTCCCTAAAGAATTATTTACATACGCGGTGTATCCCCACAATGCTTCTCCATACAGGGCGCAATCGTATAATATAAACACAACACTAATTGCAGGAAATGGTACGTGGGGAGACCTTAGCATTATGCCGGCAGCCGATAGATTATATGTTGGAAAGATGCTGTCAAAAGCAAAAAGGGTACGTCCTTACATACATGGAAAAAGAACGTATTATACAGCTAAAGTCGGAGGATCTCCCGAAATATATACACAAATAGATACGTTAAATTCTTTCGGACAGGTAATATCTTTCAGCGGATCTGCATGTATGCAAAAACATGCTGTGAAAACCGATCGGACGAAACTTCTCGGAGTGTTAAACCATCCTTATAACAGCGACACGGATAGTCTCTATTTTGCTTTTGATTTTAACCGGCCTGATGATACGAAAGAAGCATTTATCATAGGAAACCTGGGGGAAAAAGTTTCGATAACCTCGTCAACCGGATGGCTGGATGATGTTACATTAGAAGATAATACCTTAACAATAAAGGTCGGCTCTACAACCGATTTGAGAATTGAGTACAAAGATAAAAAGGTTACACAGGTTGTAGAAGGAAAAATAATAAGGCAGGAAGATGGCAGCGTACTAATAAACTCGGAAGCAGGTAGTACGCTGCTGGTTATCTTTGAAGATCTCAGGAAAGAGGGAGTTCTTGGTGTACATGGTAACAAAGGAGAAAAACAGTTAGTAAAATCATGGAAAAAGGAAAAGGAAGCTTTGTTGATTGAAACAAGCGGAGGTACGTTATATATCCAACCATTACTTTCAGGAACTTTCCATATAAAATATGGAGAAGCCGGAAATATTCGAAAGACTAAAAGCTTTGCTGTAACCGATCCGCCGAAACCTTCGCCTTTTGATGTAGAGGAAAACAGTGAGTATATCCTCCTTTCATCCGGACAGGTTAAAGCAAAAATAGATAAACAGGATAGCCATATCAGTCTGTTTGACTTATCAGGTCGAGTGATCTTTCAGGAATTTCCGGGTGAAGCGCGTTTGAACCTTGCCGGAGACTCGGTAAAAGCTTTTTGTAAGTTCCGCTTGCAAAGTGAAGAGGCTCTATACGGATTAGGCCAGTTCAGGGATGGTAAACTAAATCTTCGGAAAACCGCCAGGGAATTAATCCAGTTCAATACCCAAGCGGCAGTTCCTGTGTTATATTCGACGGGCGGCTGGGGTATCTTCTGGGATAATCCTTCCCGTACCATTTATACCGACAATGAAGAAGGAATGAGCTTTTCTTCTGATTATGGCAATACGGTAAATTATTATATTTTTACGGGTAATAGCCTGGATGATATGATCGCTTCCTACCGGAAACTAACAGGAAAAGCGCCCATGATTGCCGATTGGGCATTGGGTTTTCACCAAAGCCGTAATAAATACGCTACCCAACAGGAAGTAATGGATGTGGCTAAAAGGATGAAAGAGAAAGACATTCCGATGAGTTCTCTTTTCATAGATTATTATTACTGGGAGAAATACGGCACCGGATCACACCGCTTTGATGAAACTTTATTTCCAAACGTAAAGAATATGTTGGACAGCTTACATGCTGTTTATGGAACAAAGGTCGTCCTGACTATATGGCCTACTTTCCGGCCAGGCATCCCCAATTATGAAGAATTGGCACAAAAAGGATTGATTCTCGACGGGGCAAAAGCATTGGATGGTTTTGTTTATGACGCTTTTCATCCCGAAGCTTCGGAGATATACTGGAAGCAAGTATCCGCTCTAGTCGATCAAGGTATTGACGGTTGGTTTCTCGATGGTCCGGAACCGGATCAACCGCTTTCTTTTTTGCCTACAACAACATACGAAGGCCCTGCGGAAAAGATCCGCAATTTGTATCCGCTGGTACATGCAACCACTTTCTACAAAGGATTATTAAAAGCCCGCCCCAATATCCGTCCGTATATACTTACGCGCTGCGCCTGGGCGTCGCAACAAAAAATAGGAACGGCTATCTGGTCGGGTGATATACCGACTACGTTTAAAGAACTGGAAATACAAGTAACTGCTGGTTTGAACTTTACCGCAACCGGAATACCTTACTGGACGACGGATATAGGCGGATACTCCGGAGGAGATCCTGCTGATGAAAAATATCGTGAAGTGTTTACCCGTTGGTTTCAGTATGGAACGTTCTGTCCGGTATTCAGGTCACATGGGCGACGTTATCCCGGAGACAGAAAAACATCCAATGAGTTATGGGCTTATGGTTCCGAAGTGCAGCGCATTTGTACCGGTTTTATTAATTTGAGGTATGCTTTATATCCTTATATATATTCGCTGACTGGAGATGTTACGCATAAGAACTATACGCCAATGAGGCTTCTTGCTTTTGATTTCCCCGAAGATAAAAACGTCCTCGATTGTAAAGACCAATTTATGTATGGCCCTGCATTTATGGTTTGTCCGGTATTAAAAGCAAGCATTACCAAACGTAAAGTATATCTGCCTCAGGGACAACAATGGATAGACTATTGGACAGGAAATACATATGAGGGAGGAAAGACGATCGAAGCTGACGCTCCGGTTGAACGCATTCCGCTGTTTGTACGCGCAGGAGCCGTTATACCTAATTATACATCTTTAGAAAAACATGTTACAACCAAAGTCCCCATCGAAATACATATATATAAAGGAGCGGATGGATCTTTTGAACTATACGAAGATGACGGAGAGACGCTTGATTATGAAAGGGGTTTATTCAGCCGGATTCCTCTTGTCTGGAAAAATAAAGAAAACACATTAGTAATAGGTAAGAAGGAAGGTGAGTTTGGGGAAAATGAACGGGATTTTTATGTTATTTGCAATAAAGGCAGGAAAGACGAGTCTAAACGACTCATAAAATATCATGGAAAAGAAATTATCGTCAAGTTATAAAGAAATAAAATAATATACATATCATGAAACGAAGCATGAAAACACTTTTATTTGGTGCAGGCATTTTCTGTCTGTTATCCTGCGGCCAACAAACGATTCAGTTGGAACAATATGTTAATCCTATGATCGGAACCGATATACGTATTGTAGAAGGTAAAGACAAAAACTCTACGGAAGAACGTGGGCAGACAATGCCTGCTGTAGGAGTACCGCACGGCATGACGAATTGGGTAGCTCAAACACAATCGTCGGAAAAGAAATGCTTTCCTCCTTATTATTATTTCCAACATGAATTTCAGGGATTTCAAGCCAGCCATTGGATGAATGGTTCCTGTACACAGAATTACGGAAGTGTAACGGTTATGCCTTTACAGGGAAAGCTTGTTGTAAAACCAGAGGATAGATCTTCCGCATATTCACATGATAAAGAAATCTCAACGCCCTCTTATTATAGTGTCGAATTAGAAGATTATAATATTAAAGCTGAAATTACGGGACTTTCTCGTGCAGGTATTATGCAGTTTGAGTTTTGTCAGGCAGGAGATAATTATCTGGTTATCGAACCCAATAGCGACGAAGGTGTAGGATATGTTGAAATTAATCCGGAGACGCGTGAAATATCGGGCTATAACCCTGTTCACCGTATTTATCAGGGATGGGGCAAAGAAGCAGGTTTCAGCGGACATTTTGTTATTCAGTTACAAGATGAGATTGCAGAATACGGTACTTGGAATAACGATGATTTACATACAGGAACAAACAGCCAGCAAGGAGAAAAAACCAATGTGGGCGCCTGGGTTAAGCTTGCCTCTTCCCAACCAGGCAAGATATTGGTAAAAGTCGGGACTTCCTTTACCAGTATAGAAAACGCAAGAAAGAACCTGGAAAGTGAAATACCATCCTGGAATTTTGATAAAGTCCGCCAGACATCTTCCGATACCTGGAATAAAACGTTAGGGCAAATTGCTGTAAAAGGTACGAATGAAGATCAAAAAACAAAATTTTATACAGCATTGTATAGTGCAAGGTTTCTTCCGAGAACATATAGTGATGTAGA
>DAMCDT010000091.1:0-11891 GCA_032058265.1 Tannerellaceae bacterium | reverse complement strand
GCCGATGCTGTAGCCCACGGAAGTACCGGTGCAGGCAATGACCAGGTTCGTTTCGACCTGACTTTCGATGTACTGGCTCCCGAAATGGAGATCATCACTCCTACCCGTGACATGAACCTGAGCCGCGAATACGAAATTAATTATCTGAAACAACACGGATACGTTGCCGACTTTGCCAAGATGGAATATTCCATCAATAAAGGCCTTTGGGGAACAAGCGTGGGAGGTAAAGAAACATTACACTCCAACCAAACCCTACCAGATTCGGCATATCCTTCCCAACTGGAAGCCGAAGAGCAAGAGGAAGATATATTCATCGACTTTGAAAATGGAGAGATTGCGGGTGTGAACGGTACCGCCTATAAAAATAAAGTAGACGCCATCCGTAAAGTAGAAGAACTTGGCGCGCGATGGGCCATCGGCAGGGACATGCATGTAGGCGACACCATTATCGGCATCAAAGGACGTGTTGGTTTCGAGGCAGCCGGTTCGCTGTTGATCATAAACGCACACAAACTACTGGAGAAACATACGCTCACCAAATGGCAACAATACTGGAAAGAACAGATCGGAACCTGGTACGGTATGTTCCTTCACGAATCACAATACCTCGAACCGGTGATGCGCGATATGGAAGCTTTCCTCGAAAGCACCCAAAAGAATGTTACCGGACGGGTGATCATAACCCTTCGTCCATACACATATACCTTAGTAGGTGTAGAAACCGAACACGACCTGATGAAGAGCGATTTCGGCGTTTACGGTGAAGAACAAAAAGCCTGGACAGCCGAAGACGTAAAAGGATTCACCAAAATACTTGGTAACCAGATGAAGATATATTATAATGTAAATAAGTAGTCAAAGGAGTCAAAGGAGTATATTAACTGTTTTCTACTTAACTCCTTTGACTCCTTGACTACTCTGACTACTAAAATCATGATTAAAATAGGCATTATCGGAGGTGCAGGATATACGGCAGGGGAACTGATTCGTTTGCTTATCAACCATCCCGATGCAGAAATAGTATTTATCAATAGTTCAAGCAATGCCGGTAATAAAATTACCGACGTACACAGTGGCTTGTTTGGTGAAACTGATTTAATATTCACCAACGAATTACCTTTAGGCGACATCGACCTGCTTTTCTTCTGTACTGCGCATGGTGATACGAAGAAGTTTATGGAGAGCCATACCGTTCCGGAAGATTTGAAGATCATAGACCTGTCTACCGATTACCGTATCAAAAGCGAAGAACACGATTTTATTTACGGACTACCCGAATTGAATCGCCGGAAGATATGTCAATCCCTTCATGTAGCTAATCCGGGATGTTTCGCTACTTGTATCCAACTGGCAGTGCTTCCGCTCGCCAAACATCTGATGCTGACGGGTGATTTGCACGTGAACGCCATTACCGGTTCTACAGGTGCGGGTGTTAAACCATCGGCAACGACACATTTCAGTTGGCGCAATGATAACATTTCCATATACAAGCCTTTTGAACATCAACATTTAGCTGAGATACGTCAAAGCCTCAGCCAACTGCAAAACAGTTTTAACAGCGATATTAATTTCATCCCGGTGCGTGGAAACTTCTCACGGGGTATCTTTGCTACAACTTACATAGATACCAGGATAGAACTGGAGGAATTCCGACGAATCTACGAGGATTATTACGACGACCATTCGTTCGTATTCCTCACCGATAAAAATCCGGATTTAAAGCAAGTGGTAAACACCAACAAATGTTTAATACATCTGCAGAAATTCGGTGATAAACTATTAATAATATCAATGATAGATAATTTGTTGAAAGGCGCAAGCGGCCAGGCTGTCCACAATATGAACTTATTATTCGGACTTGAAGAAACAGTAGGTCTACACTTAAAACCTTCAGCGTTTTAAATAACGATTAACGGTTAATGATTAATCATTCAATAATATGAAACTTTTCGACGTATTTCCTCTTTTCAATATAGAGATAGTCAAAGGAAAGGGATGCCATGTATGGGATTCCGAAGGAAATGAGTATCTCGACTTATACGGCGGACATGCCGTAATTTCTGTCGGACACAGTCACCCGGCATACGTAGCGGCTATCACCAACCAGGTGAATAAGCTGGGCTTCTATTCGAACTCTGTTATCAACAGTTTACAACAGAAACTCGCCGACAAGCTTGGTAAAGCTTCCTGTTATGACTACTACGATTTGTTCCTGATCAATTCCGGAGCGGAAGCTAATGAGAATGCCCTGAAGCTTGCTTCATTCCATAACGGCAAGAAACGGGTCATCACCTTTAAACATTCCTTCCACGGACGAACATCGGCGGCGGTACGCATTACAGATAATCCATCTATTATTGCTCCGGTAAATGAAGGCTTGCCGGTGACATACCTTCCCCTTAATGATCCGTATCTGGTAGAAGTGGAGCTTAAAAAAGGTGATGTGTCCTCCGTGATCATCGAAGGTATACAAGGCGTGGCCGGTATATACGTACCTACCAATGAATTTATGCAATCGTTACGTGAGCTTTGTACGAAATACGACGCATGTCTTATCCTTGACGAGATACAATCAGGCTATGGACGAAGCGGTAAGTTCTTTGCCCACCAGTATGCCGGCATCCGTCCTGATATCATAACCGTAGCAAAAGGCATAGGTAACGGTTTCCCAATGGGAGCCGTACTCATCAGTCCGATGTTCAAAGCCACATACGGTATGCTTGGTACCACATTCGGAGGAAACCATCTGGCATGTGCCGCAGCAATAGCAGTACTCGATATAATGGAAAACGAAAAGCTGATAGACAATGTAAATAAAGTCGGCGACTTCCTTATGAAAGAACTCCGTCAATTACAGGGCATCAAAGAATTAAGAGGAAAAGGACTGATGATAGGAATCGAATTTGAAGAACCTATTAAAGAAGTTCGCAGCAAGTTACTTTTCGAAGAAAAAGTCTTCACGGGCGTAGCCGGTAACCATACAATCCGTTTGCTTCCCCCGTTATCACTCTCACTAGATGAAGCGACCGATTTTATGCAACGTTTCAGAAAAGTGCTGAAAGCATAAAAGAAACAATAAAAATTCAGGAACAGATTATAAGCTGATTTCATTATTTATTATATATAAAACTGTGATAATCTGTGTAATCTGTGCCTGAAAAGATATCTTTTACCATCCACGGCCACCGCCGCCGCCTCCACCGCCACCGGAGAAACCTCCTCCTCCGCTTCCACTGCTCCAACTACCACTTCCGCTACTTCCGGATGAGGAAGAAGGGTCTATCCTTGCCTGCCCTACGGAAGAAGTAAAAGAATTTGGAAAGCTGCTGACAAAATACTGAGGACGGAAAGGCTTATTACTATCATACCATTCCGGTTGGTAGTTGGCACGTTCCAATACTTCGCTGAATTTCTTTCCCCAATCATTCTCAACGTCTAAAGCAATCGCATAAGGAAGAAGTTGCTCGAACAGTTCGGGGGTACGTTCAGGTGGCGTAAGTAAATTTAACCTGTTTTCTTCCGCGGTCTTCAGATACATACGAAATCCTTCCAGTTCTGACATGGTTTTTGCTCCCAGTTCGGTAGGCGCTTTAATCAGATAAATATATATAGCCAATCCCAAAACCGTAAGGCCAACACAAACAGTCAATATACTGTTCTGCTCATACATTCTTTCAATAAATCTCCAAAATACGGGAAAGAAGAATATAACTCCGAAAAAGAATAATAAGATCTTTCTGAAACGCCGCTCGTTAAAAGACGCGATAATTATAACGATACCTGCAAAGATAAAAGGCGTATAAAGCAGCGCTTCGATTAACTGTATATTAAATCCTAATAAGTATATATTCCCGATAAATAAAGCTAGAATTATTAAAACAGCAAATACAACGTATTTTGTATTCTTCAAATGATAGTCTTTGAGGTTTTTCTTTGTCTTGATAGCTTCATGCAAGCTTGTATATGCAGCAGAAAAACGGCTATGGTTCGTATCATTTACTTTTATGCTATTACTTACTGCAAACAAACTGTTGGAAAGAGTCGCTTCTTCCGTTGAAAGAGGTATGTCACTGTTTATTTTTTCTAATGAATATTCTTTCCCTTCCTGACTAATCTTAATTGATTTCTTTACAGCCATACTCACCAATGCAGTAGTAAATACTTTATTATCTAAACCCTTTTTATAAATATAACGAACTATTGAAGGAGACCAACCGTTAGGCGGATTAAACTGCGGAATCACAACCGGCTTCTCAGGGTCTTTACCAACTTTCTTCCATGTGAAGAAATAATAGATCCCCATTATGAAAAGACTACATAATGAACAAATAATATATTTATACTTCATCCACAAAATTCCCAAAGCCGATGGTGGCGGAGGCCGACTAATTATATCACGGGGAAATGAAACGGCAATAGTAAGTCCTTCATTATAGGATAAAGCTTTATTTGATTCAAAAAGAACTTTATTATCTGCTTGTACCTTTGCGGTACAATTAGAATCCGTTGAACCTGCATACCCTGTATAACAAGCATTGGTGAGAGGAATTATCCCATCGGGAAGAATGACCGTAGCAGAAGCTTTCTCAATACGGAACTGCCAATCATTACCTGTAACATTCCAGTATATTTCATCATACGTATCGAAAAAACCGATATGACCGTAAGTTTCATATTTTATAATATAATTATATATGCCCGGTTTCAGGATCACTTCACTACTTCCCAGATAAACATCCCAGTAACCACCGGCTTTTTCTACTTTATAGTTTTCTGAAATCCCATCCCGTTCGACAGAAAGAATATTGAAACTCATTTCTTTTTTAATACCAGATACATTTTTCCGGTAAATGGGGATGCTTCGAACAATTCCTCGTTTAATATCAATGCCGCCCGCATATACGCTAATATGTTCGGTTATTTCAATCCTTCCGGTAGTATCAACCTGTATGTCGGCATGAAAACGAGTGATCCATTCTTTTTCAGCCGCTGATATAGTTGTAGCAATAAATATAAATATAAAGATAAAGATATACGTAATAGGCTTCATCGTAAGCAGTATTAAATTGTAATATCAGGAGTGGCTGTTTCTGAAGGATCTAAGGTAAAGAAAAGGCCTTTTTCCATTTTAAATAGTACCGCTACAAAGTTATTAGGCACACTCTCTATATATGTATTATTTTCGCGAACAGTCCCATTATAATAACGGCGTGCTTTTTCTATTTCACCCTCCAGGCTCGACAGTTCTTTTTGAAGTTGAAGGAAGTGTTCATTCGCTTTTAGTTCGGGGTAGTTCTCAACTACTACAATCAGATTACCCAATGCTTTTGCCAAACCATTGGCAGATTCCATCCGGGCTTCCTGAGTAGTTGCTTCTTTTGTTGCCGAACGGAAGCGGGTAACTTCTTCCAGCAATGTCTTTTCATGGTTACTATATCCTTTTACTACTTCTACCAAAGCGGGTACAAGGTCGGCACGTTTCCTCAAAAAAACATCAATAATACTCCATGCTTCTTGCATCCGGTTACGGTTCCTCACCATTTTATTATATATAAGTACAATGCCGATGAGGAAAATCCCTATAACAAAAAGAGTAATTGTAATTGCCATTGCTATTTGTTTAATTAATTATAACCCATGGTTGTCTTTCGGACAAATATAATCACTTAGCCACTAATTAGGCATAAGCGGATGTACAAATTATGTAGGAAAATGATCACAATCTCTTTCTAAAAGGATTGTGATAACTTTTGCAAATCATTACGATAACTTTTTCAAAACATAATGAAATTTTTTTTCTATGATTGTATTGTTTTAAGAAATGCCTTTGTCTTTTTACTTATAGGAAGCATCCAAAAAAAATTGGGTTACTTCCTATTTTTATTTGCTCGTTTCCTATTTTCATCCATTAAGTAATCAAAAACCATGCATTCATTGTTATACAAATAAAATAGCAAAAAACTTGTTGTCTACATGAATTTAAAAGAAATATGTATATTTGGTTACTGATACGAAAATATGACAAAGATCAAGAAACAGAATAATAGTAGTGGGTTAGGAACCCCTGCGGTATTCTTCACTGCTATATCCACCATATTAGGGGCTATTTTATTCCTACGGTTGGGATATGCCACCGGAATGGTAGGTTTTTGGGGAACTATTTTTATTATTTTACTTGGCCATCTGATCACAATTCCTACCGCATTAGCTATTTCTGAGTTAGCCACTAATACACGAGTGGAGGGAGGAGGAGAATATTTTATTATTTCACGTTCGTTCGGTTTGAAAATTGGTTCTACTATCGGGCTTACTCTTTATTTTTCGCAAGTCATAAGCGTAGCCTTTTATATTATTTCATTCACCGAGGCCTTTTCTTTTCTATTTAACTGGTGGGTTGGGTATTTTGGATTTGAATTACCCCGGCAGGCCATCAGTATTCCTTCTTTACTCATTCTGGCTTTTGTTATTTTATATAAGGGAACAGGTTCCGGTATTAAAATGCTTTATATAGTCAATGTTATTTTGTTTTTTTCTTTGGTTATGTTCTTCCTCGGAGAACCTATTGATCCGGGAGAAGATTTAACCAGGATACCCGGAGATAATTTCGGATTCTTCAACAAACCCTCTTTTTTTATTCTTTTTGCAATATGCTTTCCCGCCTTTACCGGTATGACAGCGGGGGTTGGACTGAGCGGGGACTTGAAAAACCCTGGGAAAGCGATTCCTGTGGGAACCCTTGCCGGTACATTAACCGGGCTGGTTGTTTACATACTCATTGTATGGAAATTGTCTGTATCAGCTTCACAGGCCGACCTTATTGAAGATCAATTGATCATGTCGCGGATCGCTATATGGGGTCCTATTGTTATTCCTTTCGGATTAGCGGCATGTACTATTTCTTCGGCAATTGGGTCGATTATGGTAGCTCCACGTACTTTACAGGCTATTGCCAGTGATCGTATTTTTCCATTTCAAAGATTAAATACTTTCCTGGCAAGAGGAAAAGGTAAGAATAAAGAACCATTTAATGCTTCCATAGTTTCTTTTATAATTGCAATTGTATTTACATTGTTTGGCAATATAAATTCTGTTGCGGAAGTTATTTCGATGTTTTTCCTTATTACTTACGGGTCATTATGTTTAATATCGTTTTTAAATCATTTCGGATCGCCTCCTTCTTATCGTCCTAAATTCAGATCTAAATGGTATTTCTCATTAGGAGGATTCCTTTTATCCGTCTGGGTTATGTTTATGATTAATCCATTTTATACAATTCTCTCTTACATTGTAATTATAATTATATATTTAGTTATTGAACATTATAATAAAAATCAAAAAGGATTAGTAAATATATTTAAAGGAGCCATATTTCAATTAAACAGAACATTACAAATATTTATTCAAAAGAATCAAACTACCCTCGATAATGAAGACTGGCGACCTGCGGCTGTATGTATATCATCCAACTCATTTACCCGGGATAAAATATTTGAATTAATGAAATGGATAAGTTACCAGCATGGGTTCGGTACTTACTTCCATTATATGGAGGGATACTTCAGCAAAAAAACATACAATGAATCGAAAGAAATACTTTACCAATTAGTCGATAAAGTAAAGAGTTTTGACAGTACTCTATATATCGATACGATGATTTCTCCATCATATACTTCCGCTATTGCCCAGATCATTCAGACTCCTTCTATTTCCGGTATGGAGAATAATATGGTTGTATTTGAATATGATAAGAACCATCCGGAAGAACTGAAAAGGATAGTAGAAAATATCAATCTTGTCAAAGCTGGCAATTTTGATATTTGCGTATTCGGAGGATCAAACTATCTGATCCGAACAAAAAACGATATTCATGTATGGATCAGGGAAACGGATGATATCAATACAAACCTGATGATCTTATTAGGTTATATCATTATTGCCCATCCCGATTGGAAAAAAAGCCATATTAAAATATTCATTATAAGTTCTTCTATGGGAAAAGAAGAAATGATCGAAGACCTGAAAAAACGCATTGATAAAGGACGATTACCCATAACACTGGCTAACATAGATGTCATCCAACAATCGGAAGGCCAAACACTCAGCGAGCTAATTAAAAGTCATTCGGAACATGCCGGATTAACGGTAATTGGCTTCCGTGAAGAAACACTTAAACGTGAAGGAGAGTCTTTCTTTGCTAATTTTGCAGATATGGGAGATATCCTGTTTGTAAGCGCGTCAAACTCTAAAGAAATTACATAAATTTATTATCATATATCATGAAAATATTATACTTACTGTTAAGCAGCATCTTATTATTAGGTGTAAATCCTTGTCGTGCCCAACAAAATCTTGAATTAGAAAAAGTATTATCCGGCGAAATGATCCGGACAAAAGGTTTTGGAGATATCAACTGGCTGAAAGATGGAGAAAGATATACCCGGTTGGAAAGAAACGAACAAATCGGCGGAATGGATATCGTTGCATATAGCGCGAAAGACAATGCAAGGGAAGTACTCATTCCTTCCTCTATGTTAATCAACAAAGTAACAGGTAATCCTATCGGAGTACGCAGTATAACCTGGAGTGAAGATAATAGTAAAGTATTAATTTATAACAACACAAAACGGGTCTGGCGTTATGACACAAAAGGAGATTACTGGGTGCTTTCATTGAACGACGGGACACTTCGCCAACTTGGGACGAACTTACCCGGATCATCTTTAATGTTTGCTAAATTTTCCCCGGATGGAAAACGGGTTGCCTATGTATCAAACAACAATATATATGTTGAAGAAATCCAATCTTCTAAAGTGATTCAATTAACAACAGACGGAAGTGAAACAATCATTAACGGAACTTTCGATTGGGTATATGAGGAGGAATTCAATTGCCGTGACGGATTTATGTGGAGTCCGTCAGGAGATTATATTGCCTACTGGCAAAGCGATACCGAAGGGACAGGCGTTTTTGACATTATCAATAATGTAGATTCAATATATCCGACCGTCCTTCATTTTCCTTATCCGAAAGCCGGAACATTAAACTCAGCGGTAAAAGTGGGATATATTCCTTCAACCGGCGGAACAACAACATGGATCGGCCTTCCCGGTGATCCGCGGAATAACTATATTCCACGAATGCATTTTATTCCCGGACAGGACGAATTATTCATCCAGCAATTAAACCGTGAACAGAATACAAACAGAATATGGACAGTAGCTTTAGGCGGTTCACCCCTTAACATATTTACAGATACGGATCAAGCCTGGTTGGATACTAATGATAATATCGTATGGTTGAAAAACAACCGTTATTTTACATGGGAAAGCGAACGTAGCGGCTGGAGGCATCTATACCGTATTAGCAAAGATGGAAAAGAAATTACTCCTATTACGAAGGGTGAGTTTGATTACATCTCCCCTGTAGGAACTGACAGGGAAAAAGGATTAGCTTATTTTATCGCATCACCCGAGAATTATACTCAACGGTATTTGTATAGCACCAATCTGTTTGGTAAAGGAGAAGTAAAAAGACTAAGTCCTGCAGATCAATCCGGACAGCATCGTTATAATATGTCTCCTTCAGGCAAATGGGCTGTTCATACATTTAGTAATGCGTCAATGCCTCCTGTTACAGATATGGTTTCCTTCCCCAAACACCAGTCGGTACGTTTAATTGAAGATAATCAAAAAGCCGCGGAACAATATGCTGCATTAGGATTAAATCCAAAGGAATTTATAAAAGTTAAATCCGGTGACCTTATGTTAGATGCCTGGATGATCAAACCTGTTGACTTTGATCCCTCTAAGAAATATCCTGTTATAATAGAAGTATACGGTGAACCGTGGGGTTCTACTGTTCAGGATGTTTGGGAAGGTGGTAACTTATGGATGCAATATATGGTCAATCAGGGATACATCATGGTCAGCATCGATAACCGTGGAGCTGCCGCTCCGCGCGGAAGGGAATGGCGGAAATGTATTTACGGGGAAGTAGGGACATTTGCGTCCGAAGACCAATGCAGGGGAATCTTGGATATGACCCGCCAGTATCCTTTTATCGATTCATCCCGTATCGGGATAACCGGATGGAGTGGTGGAGGTAGCCAGACATTGAATTGTATGTTCCGCTATCCGGACGTATTCCATACTGGAATATCGATTGCTCCTGTTGCTGATCAACGGTTATATGATACCATCTATCAGGAACGTTATATGAATACTCCGCAAAATAATCCGGAGGGATACCGGAAAGGCTCACCTATTACGTATGCAGCCGGATTAAAAGGAAACCTTTTGATAATACATGGTACCGGTGATGACAATGTACATTACCAAAACTGTGAGTTGCTGGTTAACGAACTGATCAAACATGGTAAAATATTTAGTATGTTAAGTTATCCTATGCGTAGTCATGGTATTTATGAAGGTGAGGGCACCACGCTTCATCTTCGTAAAAGCATGGCCAAATACTGGCTCGATAACCTACCCAATGGTGCCAGGTAGATTTTGTTAGGTTAAAACAATTTATAGGGGAATGATTGTTATATACCATAATAACTAATAAAATATACAAATGAAAAAGTATGTAAGTATAATAGCAGCACTATCAATTTTAGCTGCCTGCAATAATAACCAGAAACGGCAGGAAGCCCCTGTTGTTGATGTTATTGAGAGTGAAGTCGTTGTGGAAGCTCCCCGTATCAATATAAAAGATTCATTGAGAACACAAGAGGGACTTGGCAACATTGTAGAGCATCAGTACGAAGGACTTCTTCCGGCAGCAGACGGTCCTGGTATCCAATATGACTTATCTTTATTTGCACAGGAAAATAGCAAAAAAGGTGTTTTCGATTTAAACACAACCTATAAATCGGCTGAGAATGGAAAAGACAAATCATTCCAAACAGTTGGTAACTATGAGATCACAGAAAAAAAAGAAAAGAATAAAAAAGAAATCATATATGAACTGAAACCATTAGATGGCACTGATGCTATCTATTTCATCCTCAACGGAGAGAATCTTACCTTATTAGACCGTGATAAGAAAGAAATTATATCAACACATAATTACACTTTAAATAAAAAGAAATAATTGCTATTAATCTAAATATGAAATAAATGAATTATTAAAATATCTAACTTATGTTTTAGTAATTCATTTATTTATTTTAGTGCGCCTCTTCAACTCCTTATATTGAAACGCTAAACTTTGTTTATAGATTTGGGCTTTTGACATATCTTTACTTTATTTGCGGCCTATAAACAGTGAAGAATTTTTATTATGAGTCATAAAACCCTACAAACTTTACTACTATCCTTATTCATTTTTTTACCAACATCATCTTACGGCCAGCTATTTGACAAAGCTGAAAAGCTGATCCAAAACACAATCGGACAACAAACCGGCGATTCATCTATTGTTTTAGATCCGTCAATCACAGATTCGCTTGGGATTTTTGAAAACCGACGGGTACAAGATTCAATCCGTATGGAAGAACTGGCCCTTCAGATTCAAGAAATGAAACTAAATGAAATTATGCTTCGTACGGAATTGAATGAAGCGCTTGGATTAAGCAATGCCGCCGATTCAATCAGAAAAGCGGAACAACGAAGGCAAATTGATTCACTCCGGTCTATTACCCATGGAGTTCCCGTTGTCATTGATAGTGATACATTATTCCGATTATATACTACACGCGGAGGTTTAACGCCTAAAAACAGGGCAGAAAATATCCAGGATATTATTATATTTTTAGGGAAAAACAGAGGCATTAAGACCGACTCACTGACAATAGTAGAAAGTGAATTATTTACAGATATAATGTATGGAGAAAAAGTTATCCTGAGCATTACCGACCAGGATGCTTTATGGCATAATATAAGCCG
>DAMCDT010000090.1:2746-11942 GCA_032058265.1 Tannerellaceae bacterium | reverse complement strand
TTTCCATGTAGACCAAGATTCCATAGCATGTAATTGTTCAGCAATATGGCTCAGACTATCTCTCAGAAGATTAATATCCTTTACCATAGAAAGATAATTCCCATATTCTTTCATGGGTGTATTCTCTCCTTTATACGTAAGATAATAAGGAAAATCGTTGATACTTCCTTCAATATAAAGAGTGTCTTTATCGATTAACAGGTCACAATAGTAAAACTCATCCTTAATGGTCGTGCAGAGCCATAAATGTTGAGGGGTTTCAGATAAAATTCCCCGCATGGTAAACTTTCCCTTTTCTATTTTCATCGCGTTTATGATACGTTGTGTATCAAACTGCTTGAGAAAAAAGACGGCTCCATCTTTTACCTCTTTTATATTCGCATGAATCACATATTCACGTTTATTCGCTGATAAAAGAAAGCTACAGCTTGAAAGAAAGAAAATAATTATCCATCTACACATGATCATTACGGTCTAATGATTAGATTCATAATACACCAGAATCCAATTAGATAAGGCCTAAAATAAAGATTAATCTTATCCACAAGATGATTTTATCATATTAATTGTTTGATGAATAACTTTTTTTATAATCCAAGGATGTTTTGTTTATATTTATTTAAAACTAATTCAGGATATACCCAACTGTCAGCCCGATACTGAATACTTGTTCTCTGTACTTATTCAACAGTTTCTTAAAGCTTGGTAGGTAAGCTATATTCAAACCTAAACGTACATCTTCATTAAGATAGTAGTTAAATCCCGTTTCACATTTTAATCCATAAATAATGTCATTAAATTTGTTATCTGACAGATCGGTTTCTGAGAATTTGGAGTCTTTAATTTTAAAGTCAATTCTTGGACCGACTCCTACAAACAGGTCTACAGCCGATAATTCTTTTTTTAACTGGAAAGTCGTATTCAATGTTATATAATGGGCATTCAATGACAAAGAAGAATAAGGTATTCCTTCACCGGCATGATATAATCCAATCTTTTCATCACTTCCTTTTTTCATGTAACCAACATTACTCGATAAATTAAACCATGAATGGTCAAGATAATCGATTCCCAGTGCGACTTGATAAGAAGACATGGTTTCAAGAGAGGCTCCCCCTTTCAGTTTCATAGTGGATATATTTATCCCGTTTTCAATTTTAATTACCTGAGCTTCTACTTGTGTGGAGAAATAAAGTAACAGTATACCTACATACAAACATACCCTGCTTTTCTTTTTCATCATCGTTTTAAATTTTAGATTACTTATTATAAAACGAAGACAAAGAATGAATCCGTATAAAAAGAGTTGTGTTTTTATCTAAAGGGGTACTTTTCTGTACATAATGCAGGAATTAATAAAAAACTCTATCCATACAATGTCTTTTCAAACAACATCTTTCACCTTCCACTTTTCACTGTAACTTGCTTTGTGTGAAAAAGAAAAGAGTGGAAGATGATCTTCCACGCCTATAAATATGCTATCACTTCAAATTTATCATTTTGATTTTGGTAATTGATGTAGACCAGCTAAAAATCAATGTACATAACTTGTTTAAGGGATGTACATCATTCGAAAACTTAATTACTTTTGTTCGCAAAGTTCAATATATATAAATGATACTATATTTGCATCTAAATATATTCCCAACTCTATCACTTACGATCCTTATGAAACAAATAATTGACATTAATACATGGGAACGAAGTAATAACTTCAACTTCTTCAAAGATTTTATTAACCCATGTATTTCAATTACATCCGAAGTTGAATGTACTTCTGCTAAAGAGAAAGCAAAAGTCAATAACCAATCCTTTTTCCTTTATTATCTGTATGCTATCCTTCGTGCTGCTAATGATATCAAGGAACTACGGTTCAGGCTGAATGATAAGGACGGAATAGTTTGTTATGACACCGTAGATGTATTATGTCCTATCCGTTTGAAGACAGGTAATTTCTTTACAATACGGATTCTCTGGAAAGAAGATTTTCAGGATTTCTATCATAACGCGCGGGCTATAATTGACAGCATACCTGAAGACGGCGATCCGTATGCCGCAGAGAACAATGCCACCGACGATGAAAAATATAATGTTATCTTAGTAAGCGCTACACCCGATTTGTATTTTACCTCCATTACCCATACACAAGAAAAACCTACCGGTTCTTCTTACCCATTATTAAATGTTGGAAAAGCTATTATGCGGGAAGGTAAATTGGTTATGCCGGTTGCCATTTATGTTCATCACGGTTTTGTAGACGGAATTCATCTTTCCGATTTTTATAAAAAGGTCGAATGCTATTTAAGTATGTTTTAATGCCAATCAACGAAAACAGGTTAACTCATAATACAAACCAGACGGCTATTACATGGCAAACGGTTCCGCCTAAACAGAACAGATGGAAAACTGAATGCATATATTTCTTCCTGAATGAATAAAAGATAGCCCCTACAATATAAGATACTCCTCCGGCAATCAACCACCAGAAAGCAGGTATCGTACCCATCGTGTTAAGACAATCCATTAAGGGCTTGAAAGCAATTAATATAGCGCCTCCCATCAATACAAAACAAACAGTTTCAATATTACTGTGTTCTTTCAGGTTTGTAAAGCTTACGATTACACCTGAAATGGCGGATATCCATATAAACAGGAATATTCCCCATCCCCACCAACAGGCATTGTCTAATACTAATAAGCAGAAAGGTGTATAGGTACCTGCAATATGAAGGTAAATAGCAGCATGATCGAACTTACGCAAAAGTTCCTTTGTCTTCCCAGAAGGGCAAGAATGATACCAGGTAGATGTAACATAGGAAGACAACATGCCGAATAAGTAAACTGCTACATACAAAACAGCATAAGGATCCGCATTGAATGAAGCTTTGCGGATAAGGAACCATCCGGCTGTCAAACCAAATAAAATGCCAATCCCATGTGAAATGGAATTGGCTCGTTCTTCTCCGGAGGAATATCTTTTATTCATGTATTCGTATCATTTGAAACACATATCAGAATGTTAATTCAATTACATGATCGATTTCCGCAGGTGCTTCCGAAAGCTCGAGTAATACCCCTTGTTTATTTTGTGTGAACTTTACGGTAGATTTATCTTTAAATACAACCGCCTTCTTTACTTTCTTATCGGTGATGGGGAGATATAATCCTTTATCCGGGAGTTCAAGTATATGAACAAACAATTTATTGCCCTTTTGAGTAGTAACGCCCCATTGACGAGGTTCAACAAATCCACCACGGGTATTATAAATTGTTTCTCCGTAGGTATCCATCCATTCCCCCATTTCTCGTAACCGTTCAAGAGCGACGACGGGCAATTCTCCATTGGGCTGCGGGCCTACATTCATTAATAAATTTGCATTTTTACCTGCTGCTTTCACCAGATAATGAACGAGGGTTTTCAGTGATTTATAATCGTTATCAGTAATCCTGTATCCCCAGGTACGGTTCATTGTTTCGCAAGTCTCCAACGGCAAACGGCTTACATCCTGACCGGAAAGCCCGGCTTTGTTTTCTCCAGGCAGATCCCGTTCGAAAATTTGTATATCTTCTCCCGCGAATGGTATCTCATGATGGTTATTACCGATCAGGCAAGACGGTTGAAGCTTGTGGATCATATCATATTGTTCTGGTAATTGCCAGTCAAAACCCGGATCCTGATCATGATCCCACCAACCATCGAACCATATAGCTCCGATCGACCCGTAATTGGTTAGTAACTCGGTGATCTGATTATTCATAAAACGGTAATACGTTTCCCATTTCCCTTGTGTAGTACGTCCTGTTCCACGTCCGGTGCGGCCTAACGGATAATAATCATCACGCGTCCAGTCTAAATGCGAATAATAGAAATGAAGTTTGATTCCCTGTTTATGGCATTCGTCGGCAAGCTCGTTTATCACATCACGCTTAAAAGGAGTCGCTTTGACAATATTATAGTCCGAATACTTGGTATCGAACATAGAGAACCCATCATGGTGCCGTGAGGTAAAACAAATATACTTAGCGCCGGAAGCTTTTATAGCAGAAACCCATTCCGCAGCATTAAACTTTGACGGGTAAAAACCGGAAGCCAACTTGGCGTATTCATCATGGTTTATGTTTTTATTATGCATCACCCACTCGCCGTCGCCCAGCATACTGTAAATACCCCAATGGATAAAAATACCAAATTTATTATCCTGGAATGCTTCACGTGCTTTCAGGTTTTCTTCAGAAGGAACATAGTTTTGTTGCGCATAAGCGGGAAGTAATATCCCGATACATAGTAAGAAGCTTATCCATATTTTTTCCATAACATAATTATTTAGACGCTCAAATTTACAATTTATAAAATTTAGACTTATTAAAACAAGAAATATTTCTTAAGATAAATCATCTAATTTAGTAATTATTGATAAGCCTTCATGATTCTATTGTTGTAGCTTTGCGGGTAGTAATAATGTCATTTTTAAAGAACAGCGTGTATACAATGATCCAGTATGTTGAAGCCAAAAGTATTTTATCCAAACTCAAATCTCCGGATAATTTCTTTGGAATTGCCTATAATATGAACCTTTACAGGGGATGCCAGCACGGTTGTATCTATTGTGATACACGAAGTGAATGTTACGGTATCCATGATATCTCAAAAATAGCAGTTAAACAAAACGCGCCGGAGTTATTGGAAAAAGAACTATATTCCCGGAAAACAAAAGCAACGATCGGAACTGGTTCAATGAATGATCCTTATATGCCTGTTGAAAAAGAACTCGGATTAACACGAAAAGCTTTACAAATAATAGCATCATATAAATTCCCTGTACACATAATCACGAAGAGTGATCTGGTATTACGGGATTATGATATACTTCAGGAGATTTCAAAAAAGTATACAGCAGTCAGCTTTACTATTACATGTAATGATAACCTTTCCAAAACGATTGAGCCGAAAGCATCTCCAACATCCGCCCGCTTCAAAGCAATAGAGTTTTTAGCGAAAAAAGGAATCTATACAGGCATTACATTGATGCCCCTATTGCCTTTCATTAATGATACAAAAGAAAACCTTACTTTTATTCTTCATAAAGCGAAGGACTCGGGTGCGTCATATATTATCCCTATGCTTGGAGTTACGCTTCGCAAAGGGTCAAGAGATTATTTTTATAAAGCTTTAGATGGTACATTTCCAGGTATAAAAGATAAATACCAAACGATATTTGGCGATCGATATGAATGTCTCAGTCCAAACTATAAAGATTTAAACAAAATCTTATATGAGACATCAGAGGTACTCAAAATACCGCTAAAGATGAATTTTTATTCTCCACCGAGCGACAAACAACAATCTCTTTTTTAGTAATACAGGGTTATCTACGAAGCCTCGATCAATCTTGTTAAACTTCCGATAAAGCAAATCGAATGTCCGATTCTGCTAATGGAATTAACATACCCCTACTCTACATTTGTTGTGAGATGATAGGGAATGATTGAAGATGAAACAACTCGAAATATTTAAAATCGATGAATCCGGAAGCAGGAATTATATTCACGTAATTGGCGGCTTGTCCGCAGGATTTCCTTCTCCGGCAACAGATTATACAGGCGATCGCATCGACCTGAATGAAGAACTGATCCGCGATCCTGCCAATACATACTATGCCCGCGTGATCGGTTATTACCTGAATGAAGGCGACTTGCAGAAAGGTGATGCGCTATTATTCGATACATCACTCAGGCCACGGAAAGGAGACCTTGCGGTATGTATAATTGATGGGGAAGTACAACTCAAATATATTGACCGCAAACAAGGTATCTATTGCCTTATTGAAGGAGCAACAACAGACGTAGAGGTTTTAAACGAGGATAGCCAGTCGTACGTTGTCGGCATTGTAACGTGCCTGTTTTTACTACGCCGCAATAAAGGAAGAAGATCGTTTGATGGTTGGACATCCAGACGTTCAGACCTGAAAAGATCCGACAAAAGGGCTATCCGTTGGGGTTATACCTCCAATGTCGAAAACGATCCGCATTGTTCGGTCAATCTCATTGAAGAGCTGATACCACATCCTCTTTATACCTGTTTCGGACGAACAGCCGGACAGTCGCTCCGTGAAGATTCCGTCGACGATGGCGACAGTGTGATCATCGACCGGATACTTGAACCGGTAGAGGGCGATCTTGTCGTAAGCTACAATGCTTCTGAATTTATGATGAAATATATAGAGGTTCGCGCCGACGGCATCTGGCTCATTCCCGGTAATTGCGAATATAAACCTATTCATATATCAGAGGAAGAAGATACCCGGAAGCTCGTTTGGGGTATCGTTACTTATTCTATAAAACAACTACGCTTTAAGATGAAGAAAAATGTACCGGGGAAAAGAACTGCCCAAAACTAACGCACTTGGCCTGCCGTTAAACTGGTATGGTTTAGCCGACGGGAACTCCTTTTATTGTTCCTGTGAGGTCGCCAATAAACCATGGTTGGAAGGACGTCCTGTAATCGTTGCATCCAATGGCGACCGGATAGCTATTGCCATGAACCGTGAAGCGAAAGCGCTCGGAATCAAAATGGGGGACTTCTTATTTGAAAAGGTGAAGGAAATCAGCGAAAATAAGATTTGTGTCTTTTCAAGTAATTATGAAGAATATGGTTTCATATCAGGCAATATGCACACTTCGCTCGGTTCATTTGTAGAAGAAATACAAGTAGAATCCATAGACGAAAGCTTTCTAAAATTTACGGGTTTTGATAAGTATGATCTGGAACAATATGGCTACGAAATAATCCGCACACAGAAGTATGGCTTAGGCATTCCTATTTCTTTGGGAATAGCACAAACAAAAACACTGGCCAAAGCTGCCAATAAGTTAGCGAAAAGCGACAAACAACGAAAAGGGCTTTATATCATAGCAACCGAAGAGGAACGAATCGAAGCGTTAAGGAAGTTACCTTTAAAATCTGTATGGGGAATCGGCAGACAAAACCATGAAAAGTTGAAAAAAGACCTTCGCAGCGAAACTCCCACGGCCTACGACTTTGCCACTATGTACCAAAAACGTGTCCGCAAATTACTTGGGGTAACAGGAGAACGGACATACCTCGAACTTAACGGCATCGAATGCATTCCCTTCCAGACAACGATTGACGACAAAGAACGCATCAGCACAACAAGGATGTTCACCGAAGCTGCTACTGAGTACGACGAAGTATTTGCGGCGATTGTCAAATATCTGTCGGCATGCGTCCGGAAGCTTCGCCGTCAAAACTCATACGCGCAATCGGTTTACGTATTCTTTCACACCAGTCTTCATCCTGATTACAAAGGATTGAAAGATACACGGGGGCTCGAAGTACATTTTCCGTCACCATTAAAGACAATGGTGCAAATCCTCCCTTATGTTACCACTATGATGAAAGCCCTTTGGCCAGAGTATAAACCGGGGGAACAGCCATTCAGGTATAAAAAAGCCGGTATTGTACTTAACGGCGTTATTCCCGATACAAGCCGCCAGATGTATATGAACGACGATCCCGAAAAGCTTGAGAAGCTCGAACTGCTGCAAAAAGCAATCGATAAGATCAATGGCGATAATAATATGGATAATCCAATAGTTATGGTAGGAGGCCAGTTCACCCTAAAAGATAAGGGAACCTTCACCAGAGCTATGAAAACAGACAATCCACAAACGAAGTGGGAAGACAGGTTTATGATACGAAATACTTAACGGAGCTTCGTTTCGCTGTTAATCTCTGACTTTTCCAATGACAATTCGTTAATAAATAAATCGATCACAAACTTATCTACTTCCGCTTTATTAAAATGTTTTGGTTGTGTTTGGACTTGTAAATAGTTTTCCCTGGTTACTTTTTCTACTAACTCGCCGACTGTGTTTACCTTGAAGCTGTTTCCCCATCTGCCTGAAAGGTTAAGGGCGGCTACTGAGAATGTAACACCGATAATGGCCATCAAAGCATGTAGCGCGAACAAGAACCATGACAATACGAATAACAGGATAAACAGGAGTTGGTAACCGACCGGAGACTTTAGCAAATCGAGTTTTACATCCAGTTCATTTTCCAGTCTCTTTACAACCTTTTTCCGGTTTTCCTTAATAATGAGTGAAGCCAACTGGTCGGAAAAAATGATCTGTTCTTTCTTATATGGAGTAAAATCGGCAATAATAGTCCGTATCCTGTTATATGCTTCCGGAAAAATGCTTGCGTCAGTCTGTTCACAGGCGATTTTATCTGTAACGAGGTCGCACAAAGTCCCGAAAGTGGGGAGATCGGTCAGTTCAGAGTCGGTGAACTCAATTCCAAACGAATGTTCTATTTTCTTCAGTACATCACCAACATCCTGGGCGTCTATATCATTTAATGGATTTTTCATGGTATAATATTATATTGGAAATATCCACCTAAGATATGACTTTCTAAGATATTTCAATCCTTATCCGCCGTTTTCTTTATATAATAGGTCGTTGGTCCCCGGCCCTTTCGCTGTATAATTCCTTCAGATCTGAATTTCATCAGGTCGGAAGACGCTTTAGAACGGCAGCAATGATTCAACCCCATATACTCGCTTCCGGTAATGTGGTTGTATTTTTCCAGATATAATAGCAAACGGTTTTTGCATTCCTCGGGAGAAAAGGATTTCTTACCCTTATCCTCTTCCGCGCGATAAAAGTGCATAGACCTCAACCGGTTGTTCAGTTTGACGGACGGACGGAAGTTTACGCTCCTGAAAGAAACATACTCGGAACGTACCTTTTTCTTATCCATGGCAGGCGGGCAATGAAGGGATATACTAAATGTCCCGATCCCTTCCAGATGGACATTATATCCTGTTTGCAGGTTCATTACGATCATATCCTGCAATAATTGTAAAACTCCTTTTACATCCGCCGATGAAAACGAAGAGCTTGACGCCATAAAGTCCATCATCTCTTCCATGCCGATCGTACCTGTTGCGACCATACGTGCGTGGTAGGGTGTAATTTCACCATCTCCCTTTGGGTTGGGAGTCCTTACTAACTTGTAATTTGCTGACATACTTGTGTTGTTTTGGTTATTACTATTTTATCTGCCACCGGCTGATGGATTAATATCCACCGGCTGGTGCACCAATATCCACCGGCCGGTGTATTAATATCCACCAGTTGGTGGCAGATAACTTGTTCAGCTACAAAGGTA
>DAMCDT010000090.1:0-2736 GCA_032058265.1 Tannerellaceae bacterium | reverse complement strand
GTTATCAAAATGCTAAAAAGTAGTGTCTAAAAAAGAAAAAGGAGAAAGAAGAAAAAGGTATTCTCAGCACATTTCGGGAAGAACAACACGAATAATGAAAAAAAACATTTCACTTTTGATTGACAAGCCCACCATTAATTAATAATTATTAAAATAGAGATTTTTCATAAACACGTGTGTTACTTTTTTAAAGCATCGTGTTACTTTTGCGATCTACTCTAAAAACATATTACTTTATGAAACAAACATTTATCAAACCGGCATTTCTTTCTGTGCTGATGATCATGGTGGGTTTGAACGGCTATGCGGAAGAACCGGCCGATTCGGTAAAATTGAATGAAGTTGTTATTACGGCCACACGTACACTCCGTAACCTGAATGAAGTGCCCGCACGTATTTCTGTTGTCGGAAGCAGTATGATCGATGCTACGCCTGCTTTGCAGATAGATGATATCCTTCGCTATACACCAGGCGTAAATGTGAACCGCGGATCAGGGATTTACAGCATGCGACCTTCGGTTACACTAAGAGGTTTATCCGGAAATGAACAGTCACGCACACTGGTATTACTGAACGGTGTGCCCATTAATACGTCCGATGAAGGAGGTGTCAACTGGAACCGTATCAATCAGGCGGATGTAGAAAGGATCGAAGTATCCAAAGGTCCCGGCTCATCATTGTACGGAAACAACGCGATGGGCGGTGTTATCAATATTATTACTAAAAACCCTGATAAACCACAGGAAGTAGCTGCAAGCGTCAGTTACGGTTCTTTCAATACTTTCCGTGAAGACCTTAACCTACGGATACGTACGGATAAAGGTTATTACGGCTCTGTTTCCCAATATTACCTGAAAAGCGACGGGTATAACAGTGTCCCCAAAGAAGACCGGACGCCTTATGATATCAAACGATCCCTTGAAGCGATCGGCGTGTCGGCTAAAGCAGGAAATGATTATACGGACTGGTTTAAATGGGAACTGCAATATGATATTTATCACGACACCCGGGGAGAAGGTTACCAAATCTATACTCCCGACGGATGTTACCGGAATTTCAATACGAACCTGTTGCGCGGACTTTTAAAAGGAGGAAACAGTCAAACGTGGTACGACCTCAACCTGTATTACCAGCACGAACATTACTATGATGTAAACGAGCAGTTCAGGGGAGAGAATTATTCCCGCTATGATGTCGACTCCAACAGGAAAGATTACGGCGCCATATTCAACATCAGCCATACGTTGGGAGAAAAAAACACCCTGACAGGCGGACTTGAATACAAAAGGGGAAGTGTAAAAGGGGGTGATTATTACCAGACGGCGCCTTACGATACGGTCTATAACGCAGGAGTTATCCAAACCTTTGCTGGTTATCTTCAAGACGAACACGCCTTTTTCGACAACAAGATCAGGGTTATCGCGGGCGTTCGTTTCGACAGGGTGTCCTTTTCAGACGGGGAATTTTACTCAACCAACCCATGGGAAGTAACGCCTGAGCTGAAAGATAACCACTGGTCGGAGTTTTCACCGAGGCTGGGGATGCGCTTTAACTTCATCGAACAATTAAGCGGATACCTCTCCTATTCGCATGGTTTCCGGGCATCTATACTGGACGACCTCACAAGGACCGGCTATATGTGGGTAGGCCCAAAGGTTGCTAATCCCGACTTAGGGCCGGAATCGATTAACAACTATGAAATAGGTTTCGATTACTATCCTGTCGACAGGTTGAAAATTTCCGCTTCGGGATATTATGCCAAGGGAAAAGATTTCCTTTATTATGTAACAACCGGAGATCAATTATTCGGCCGTCCGGTTTACCGGCGCGAGAATGTGACGAACGTGACGATCGGCGGACTGGAAACGGAAGCCAGCTATACGCTCTCCTCAAACTTCCGCGTGATGGCATCTTACACATACACGCATTCAAAGATCGACGAATTTGAAGAAAGGCCGGAATTGGAAAATAAATACCTGACATATACACCCAAGCATAATGTTTCGGCTTCTTTGTTCTGGAAAAACAAATATGTGGACGTAAGTATCCGCGGTTTATATAAGTCAAAACAATTTTCGGATGACCTGAATGAAGATACTTTGGATGATTATACTACTTTTGACGTGCAGTTGTCGAGGCAGTTATCCAAATACTTCTACGTGGCGTTAGATGTTCAGGACCTATTTAATAACCGCCATATGGAAACAGCCAACGATATGTCTCCCGGAAGAACATTCACCGGCAAGGTAGCTTTAAGATTTTAATGTATGACAAATAAAGCAACAATATCTCTGATTTGTACGATTATGTGCATCCTCTTTGCAGGATGTAACAGTTCCTCACGGCAACAAGCCTCAGGAATTACTGTCAAAGATATGGTTGGAAGGGAAGTCGTTGTACCATCCGAAGTAAACCGCATTGTAGGCATCCGCGCGGGAGTATTACGGTTACTGGTCTATATGGACGCCGCAGAGATGGTTGTCGGTATTGAAGAACCGGAACAAAGAAGTGAAAGGCCTTACCTGACGGCGCACCCGGAATTGGTCCGTTTGCCTTCTATCGGCCCGTTGATGGGTGGAGATGCCGAGTCTATTGCCAATGTTTATCCGGACGTGATCTTCACTGCTTATGCTACCGTAAGCGAAGCAGACGCATTGCAGAAGAAAACAGGCATTCCTGTTATCGTACTTGAATGCCCTGAGTTGGGGAATGAAGAACGTGAAGTGCTTTATGAGT
>DAMCDT010000089.1:0-12097 GCA_032058265.1 Tannerellaceae bacterium | reverse complement strand
ATGCTTTTACAATTAGCGTTTGTTTTGATAGCTATTATCATTGGTGCCCGTTTGGGAGGTATCGGACTAGGTGTTTTAGGCGGATTAGGCCTCGCTATCCTTACGTTTGGATTTGGTTTAGAGCCGACCTCACCGCCCATAGATGTTATGTTGATGATTGTTGCCGTTATAGCTGCTGCCGGATGTATGCAGGCTGCCGGAGGTCTTGATTTAATGGTGAAACTGGCAGAGAAGTTATTACGGAAAAATCCACAAAAAATAACAATATTAAGTCCTCTTGTTACTTACTTTTTTACATTTATAGCGGGAACAGGACATGTGGCCTATTCTGTATTACCAGTTATTTCAGAAGTGGCAACCGAAACCAAAATCCGTCCTGAGCGTCCTTTGGGTATTTCTGTTATTGCGTCGCAACAAGCTATTACAGCAAGTCCGATTTCGGCTGCTACAGTCGCTCTGTTAAGTATGTTGGATGGAAACGGTCTCAATATTAATTTAATTGATATTTTAATGATATCCATCCCATGTACACTGGTCGGAGTGTTGGCCGGCGCTTTTTATTCCATGAGGGTTGGTAAAGAATTGGTCGACGATCCTGAATATAAAAGGCGTTTAGCAAACGGGGAGTTTAATAATACCCATCATGAAATTGCCGATGTTAATGATAAGCGTTCAGCTACTTTATCAATAATTATATTTCTGTCGGCTACCATAGGGATAATATTATTTGGTTCCATTGAGAGCTTACGCCCTTCTTTTACGGTTGATGGTGTAATAACTCCATTGAACATGTCATTTATCATTGAGATATTAATGCTCTCTGCCGCCGCACTTATTTTATTGGTAACTAAAACCGATGGACTTAAAGCAGCTCAGGGATCCGTTTTTATGGCAGGGATGCAAGCGGTTGTTGCAATATTTGGTATAGCCTGGATGGGTGATACGTTCATAGCAGGAAATATGGCTGAGTTAAAAGGCTCCATCGAAAGTATTGTAACAGATATGCCCTGGTTATTCGGATTAGCTTTGTTCTTCATGTCTATATTACTATTCAGTCAGGCGGCGACTGTTCGTGCACTACTACCATTGGGGATCGCTCTGGGCATTTCTCCTTATATGTTAATCGCGCTATTTCCGGCAGTGAATGGCTATTTTTTTATACCAAACTATCCTACTATTGTAGCTGCTATTAATTTCGACCGTACGGGTACCACTCATATAGGTAAATTTATACTGAATCATTCATTTATGATACCGGGGTTAATAGCTACCGGGACTTCTGTAGCTTTAGGCTTATTGTTGGTAAATCTTATCTGGTAGATAAAGATATAAAAAAGCCACCCCGAAAAGGGATGGCCTGGTAATATAATTATATAGCTTTAGGCTTAATGGAAATCTTTCAGTTCTTTTTGAAGTTCCTGGCGGGCAAAGAATATACGGCTTTTAACCGTGCCTAACGGAATACTTAATCTATTTGAAATTTCGTCGTACTTATATCCACTTAAATGTAAGGAAAATGGAACTTTCAGATCCTCATTTAGTGAATTAATCGCTTTGGTAATTTCCTGAATCTGGTAAGAACCGTCGGGAGAATCAAAACCTGAGTCATTCAAAACATCCAGATTATATAAGTCTGCCCCTTGGTCGATGATCGATTGTGTACGAACTACTTTATGGTAATTGTTAATAAAGATGTTCCGCATAACGGTCATTACCCAACCTTTAAAGTTAACGTTGTCAACAAATTTGTCCTGATTGTCCAACACTTTTAAGGTTGTGTCCTGTAAAAGGTCTTGAGCATCTTCTTTGTTAGCTGTTAACATTAACGCAAAATTCATCATATTGTCTTGCAGGTTGATTAAATTCTTTTGAAATTGCAATGCATTCATAATTATTGTTATTTATAAGTTATTGTCAGTGTATTCTCCTGTCTTTAGGAGACAATACAAATGTACATTACGAATGCTAATCTTAAAAATCGTTTAAAAAATCTTATAAGTTAAAACACTATCTTTAAGAATTCAGTCAAAACTTAGTCAATATTGAATACATTTTACAAGTTATGCAAATTCCAATATATAAAATTTGAAACATTTTGATTAGAATATACAACAAAAACAACGTTGTTGGATTTATCTTTGGTTTAGGCTATATTCAAAAGTAATATCGTCTTCATTGCCTGTAAATGAATTTTAACATATTAGTTTTATGTAACATTTTTTGTGCTAACTATCCTTTGATCATTAGTATGCTTTTACTTGTTATCTTTGTTTGCTCTTATATTAATTCATAAACAGGTAATGAGAAGAAACCTTCTGGCATTATATCTGATAAAGCTCTCCAAATGGTTTACCTTAGTCATGCCTATAATCGTTCTTTTTTATGAGGAACACGGGTTAGGCTTACAAGATGTATTTATTTTGAAAAGCGTTTATTCAATTGCTGCTGTGACTTTAGAAATTCCTTCCGGTTATCTGGCCGATGTATGGGGTAGAAAAAAATGTTTGGTGCTCGGATGCATACTGTTCTTTGGAGGTTATCTCTGTTATTCCTTCTCATTTACTTTTTCTGCTTTTCTTGTTGCCGAACTTTTATTAGGCATTGGTCAAACACTGGTGAATGGAGCTGATTCTGCTTTATTATATGATACAACGGCTCATTATAAAAAAGAGAGCTTATATTTACGTTACGAAGGTCGTATAACCATGATCGGTAATTTTGCCGAAGCCATAGCCGGTATACTTGGCGGACTATTAGCTGTCTATTCGCTTCGTTATCCCTTTTATGGGCAAGTCATTATTGCTTTTACCGGTATACCTGCGGCTTTTGCCTTGAAGGAAATAAGTTCAAAGCATATCATACAAAGTCCTTTTACAGAGATCATGCGTATTATAAAATACTCGTTGGTTACGAATAAGCATCTGTGTTATAATATAATTTATTCCGGAGTAATCGGTGCTGCTACCCTCACAATGGCATGGTTTGTGCAACCTGTTTTAATATACCTAAAGACACCGACATCCTATTTCGGGGTCATCTGGACTGTTTTGAATCTGACCGTTGGGATATCTGCTCTATATTCTGATAAAATTGAAAGGTATTTCGGGATGAATAAAATGAATACACTGATACTGTTAATGATAGTGGGAGGATATATAGCTTTAGCTTATAATTTATCGTATATGGGCTTACTCATTTTATTGGTATTCTATATTTTTCGTGGTTTTGCAACGCCTATTTTGAAAGGATATATTAACCAGATCACTTTCTCCGATATGCGTGCGACGGTATTATCCATTCGCAATTTTGTTATTAGACTTTTGTTTGCCGCCATTGCTCCCTTTTTAGGGTGGCTAAATGATATGTTTTCATTAAAAACTGCTTTATTAGTTTCAGGTGTTATTATCTTTATTCCCGGTTTATTATTTCTCCTTTTACAAATAAATACCGGAAAAAGCGAATGAAAATATTAAAAATACGATGAATCACGTTCGAATCAGCGTTGGATAGACTCTCTACTGTCATGTTTGATAATACATCTATCACCTTCCACGATGTCTTTCAAACCCTCTCTGCGAAAGGTTTTAGGAGTGGAAGATTATCTTCCACTCGTTTGTTTCTCATAAACAGTATATTAAAGTAGAAAGTGGAAGGTGATAGATAGGATTGGCAAAACATACAGGAGCCACCAATAATTGGTAGTTAGCAAAATAAAACAGGATTCTTCCAAAATAATTTTGACCGTGTCTTATTTATATTAAAAAAATTACCACAATGATAAAGTAAAGTTACCACAGTGATTTGGAAAAGTTATTACCGTCATTTAAAAGAGTTATCACATTGGTTTAACTTTAACATTGTCGTGTTCCAACGAATTTGATTCCTCATCACTAATATAGACTATTGCATTTTTTGCTTTTGATAATATATAAGTTGCCGGGGTAGGGGATGTCCTAGCATAACCATCCTTTATCTTTTTGATCACTTCTTTCTTTCCCTTACCCAGTATAGGAACTAATAAAGGTGTATTATTCAGAATGAGGGGGCCGGTCATTGTTATACGGTATTGTTTTGTTTCCGGATGTTGTGATACGGCGTATATATTCTTATCGGTAAGTAGTTCCATTGAATCCGGGAAAATCGAAGCGGTGTGCGCATCGTTACCTACACCTAAAATTATGCAATCGAAATGAGGTAAACTGTTTTGCTGCGATATACCTTCTTCTACTCTCCGTGAATAACGGGTTGCTTCACTGTAAGGATAATTTTCGCCTTTGATCCTGTGAATATGGCTTTTCGGTATTCGGAGCGGATCAAATAAAAGCATTTTGGCGTGGCCATAATTACTTTGCTCATTGTCTTTGGGCACGCAGCGTTCATCTACCCAATAAAAGCGTAGGTTATCCCAATCCATCGTTTTATTGTATTTATTTGCCCACAGTGAAAACATACGCTTGGCCGTTTCTCCACCTGAAAGCGCCAGGTTAAATACCTCACCCTTTTTCTTTTTCATTAATATAATAAGATATTCACTCAGAGCTTGCAGCGCTTCATTTTCGTCATTATATTTTTCTGTTTTCATAATACATTATAATTCCTGGCATCCACATGGCTTATTTTCCGGGCTTAATAATTGTCTTTCTTCCGGTCCATCTTGCCCCTGTGGATAAATATATAAATTTTTATCACCTATTTCTTTCCAATGATTAAGGATCGGATCTATGAATTTCCAACTTGATTCTAACGCGTCACTGCGTGTATATAAGGTAGAATCGCCTAACATGGCATCCAATAATAACCGTTCGTAGGCATCGGGAAGTTGTATATCTGACAACGAACTGTAATTGAAATCCATACTGACCTGCTTCACCTGGAAACCTGCTCCAGGCATCTTGAGTCCGAAACGCAAGGAAATACCTTCGTTTGGTTGGACGCGGATCGTCAGTTTATTGCATGAGGTGCCCGAACATTGTCCGGCAAATAGCTGATGAGGCGTTGATTTGAAGTTAATAACAATTTCCGATAACTTCTCTGATTGCTTCTTTCCTGTATAGAAATAAAAAGGCACACCGCTCCAACGCCAATTGTCAATAAAGAACTTCATTCCAACCCATGTTTCGGTCGTTGAATCGGGAGCAATTGACTTTTCGTTTCTATATCCTTCATATTGTGCCCGTATAACATTTTTATCGATATCTTCCTGGTGAATCGGGTGGAGGGAGCGAAATACTTTCACAATTTCGTCACGGATAGGCTCCGGTTCAAATACCGCGGGTGATTCCATCGCCACAAAAGCCATTAATTGCATCAGATGGTTTTGAATCATATCACGCATAGCCCCTGCATTGTCATAATATTCACCACGGTTTTCAACACCTAAAGTTTCGGAAGCCATTATTCCAACGGAATCAATATAATTCCGGTTCCATAAAGGTTCGATGATACCATTAGAGAATCGTAACACCAATATATTTTGAACAGTTTCTTTCCCTAAATAATGGTCAATGCGATACACTTCTTTTTCATCAAAAATACGGCGAAGATGATCTGTTAACCTTTGCGCCGACTCAAGGCTGGTTCCAAATGGTTTTTCGACGATTAACCGTCGCCATCCACCTGTCGCTCCTGTCTTATTTAAACCATTCTCTAACAGATATTGGGGGATCATCTCATACATGACCGGCGGAGTAGCCAGATAATATAATATCCGGTCAGGTATTTTTTGCTTTTCCTGTATTTTGATTATCCGCTCTTTCAGCTTATAATACTCGGCGGATGAAGTAGAATCAAATGCTAAATAATAGATGCGTTGAAGGAAAATATCCAATTGCCGTTCGTCTAAAGATTTACTTTTCAGCGCGTCTTTAATATGTTGGCCGCTGGCCTTGCGATACTCATCATCCGAATATTCTGTACGCGACGCACCCAAAACGGCAAAGTGTTCAGGTAGCATATTGCGTTCCTGTAACTCATAGAGTGAAGGGAGTAATTTACGCGAAGTAAGGTCTCCCGAGGCTCCGAATATGATCAGTAGCTGATCTTCGATCTTTTTCATGTCATTTACCGGTTGTATGTTCCTGAAGTAGTCTCACTATCTATGCCGGTCCAATTTGTATGGAAAAAGATACCCGGATCGCGGTCTGTCCGTTCGTACGTGTGTGCCCCGAAAAAATCACGTTGTGCCTGTATTAAATTGGCAGACGAATGTAGTGTGCGTAACCCGTCGAAATAACTGATTGCCGAACTCATGGCGGGAAGCGGTACACCGGTTTGTATCCCTTCGGAAACGACTTTACGCCAGGCTTCCGTAGATTCTTTGACTTTTTGTGAAAAGAATTCATCAAACAACAGATTTTCCAATGCCGGATTGGCAGCGTATGCTTCTGTAATCTTTTCAAGGAATACGGAACGTATAATACAGCCTTTGCGCCATATCTTGGCGATCGTACCCAAATCGAGATTCCAATTATACCGCTCGGAAGCACGGCGAAGAAGCGAGAATCCCTGTGCATAGGATATCAGTTTGGATGCATATAATGCTTGTTCGATCTCATTGGTTTCCAGCAAACTGACTAATGACGCCGTTGGCGGGAAAATTCCGGCAGCTTTATTCCGTTCATCAATTAAAGCAGATAGTAATCGGGCGTAGACAGCTTCCGTAATAAGAGTAAGCGGATCGTTTTCATCCATTGCGGCTACTGATGCCCACTTACCGGTTCCCTTTTGTCCCGCGACATCACGTATTTTGTCTAACAACGGTTTACCGTCTTCATCCTTAAATTTAAGGATTTGTGAAGTGATATTGATGAGGTAACTATTAAGCTCTCCATTATTCCATTTGTGGAACAGATGAGACATTTCTTCATTCGTCATTAATTTACGATGTTTCAAAAGAGCATAAGTCTCGGCAATCAACTGCATATCGCCGTACTCGATACCGTTGTGTACCGTTTTTACAAAATGTCCGGCTCCTTCTTTTCCGATCCATTGGCAACAAGGTGTTCCATCATCCAGTTTAGCGGCTATACTTTGTAATATTTCCCGCACTAACGGCCAGCCTTCGGCAGAACCTCCCGGCATTATGGACGGGCCTTTTAACGCTCCTTCTTCACCACCCGAAATGCCGGTGCCGATAAAGTAAAAGCCTTTATTTTCGACTTCCTGTACACGGCGTACGGTATCGTGGAAGTCGGAATTACCTCCATCTATAATAACATCCCCTTCTGAAAGTAACGGAGTCAGTTGATCGATCATTTCATCCACCGGATTGCCGGCTTTAATCATCATCATGATCTTACGCGGCCTTTCAAGGGAATCAACCAGATCCTGTAAAGATGCTGTTCCGATGAATTTTTTACCTTTACCTCGTCCGTTTATGAAATGTTCAACTACTTTTTCTTCACCCGGGAATTTTCTATTGAATATTGATACGGTATATCCTTTACTCTCCATATTTAGTGCCAGGTTCTCACCCATAACAGCCAGTCCTATCAGACCAATGTCAGATTTCTTCATATATTTAAACTATTTGTTTCTTTATTAAAACAAATCCTTCGTTAGAATTGTTCTTATTTATTTTTTCTTCTGAATTCTGTTGTAGTTTGTCCGGTAGCATTCTTGAAAAAACGACTGAATGAAGCATGGTCGTCAAATCCAAGGATAGCAGCAATTTCTTTTGCCGGTTTGGTTGTATAATGCAGCAAACGTTCTGCTTCTGCTACAATACGGTTGTGAATTATTTTAATGGCGGATGGTTGGTGGTATGTAGCTAGTATATTAGCGATTGTTTTAGGCGATTTATGTAATAATTCGGCATAATCCTGAACCTGTTTCTTTTCTTTAAAATGTTTGTCGACCAGCATATAAAACTGACGCATAGTTTCAAACCGGGCGTTATGTTGTGGCAGGAATCCATGTTTATGTTTGGCCAATCTGCAACATATAAGTATCTGTCGTTTTAAGAACAGCCGGAGCATTTCTTCCTGTAAAGAGTCTGTAACTGCGAATTCTTCGATCATCATATCTGTTAAAGAAGATAACTTCCGGTTTTCTTCTTCTGGTATCTGAAAGGTCACGATATGTGGAGATCCATTAAAAAGCAATCCGTTACATCCAACTTCATGGTCGTTTATAGTGATATTATAAAAATTATCATTGAATAATAAGGCTTGATAGATACCGTTTATTTTTCCTAATTCGACATAATGTAAATAAGATAATGTGATCATCTGTCCGGCTTTGAATTCATGGTGCTGATGGTTAATTATCAGCTCGATCTTACCGGATATTACCCATATAAATTTATAAAGAGTTTTATCTTTTAATAATTCAGGTTCAACCTGTAACGTATCACATAATATCAGTTTACTTTTCAATTTTGATTTTTCGTAAATAAATTTCATCGCCTTTTTTATTTTATTTAGTCAGTTTATAAAATCATTACTAATAACTCTATTACTTTTGCAAATGAATTACTGTTGTTATTTTAACATTATCGAATACCTATAAGTTTTGGAGATAACGGCTTAATTTCTTATTAGTTAAACAAATTCATCATTAATTTATGGTTGCAACCCTGATTATACTTGCGTTATCCATGGTCTTTTTTGTCAATGGTAAAATACGCTCCGACATAGTAGCATTATGCGCTTTAGTTTTGCTGATGGTTTTTAATATTTTGACTCCCACGGAAGCATTATCCGGTTTTTCAAATTCGGTAGTAATTATGATGGTCGGACTGTTTGTGGTAGGAGGTGCAATTTTTAAGACAGGGCTGGCAAAGATGATTGGGAGTAAGATCATCCAGTCGGCAGGTAAAAGCGAACTGAAACTTTTTGTGCTTATAGTTTTAGTTACAGCCTTTATTGGTGCTTTTGTGAGTAATACCGGAACCGTTGCTTTAATGCTTCCTATAGTTGTGAGCATGGCAGCCAGTGGAAATATCAGTCCGAGCCGCTTTCTAATGCCATTGGCTTTTGCCAGTAGTATGGGAGGTATGATGACTCTGATCGGTACACCGCCAAACCTAATTATACAGGAAACATTAGCTAAAGAAGGATACAATGACGTTTCTTTTTTCACTTTTACACCAATCGGTGTTATATGTATTATTGTAGGTTTGATAGTTTTAATTCCTTTGAGCAAGAAATTCCTGGTTAAAAAAGAAGACAAGAAAAAATTGTCGGATTCATCAGGACGTTCACCGAAAGAATTAGCAAAGAAATACCAATTGGCCGATAATCTGTTCAGACTACACGTTGATGAGAACTCATTGATTCGTTACAGGAGGCTTAATGAATTAAATATTACTCAAAATTATAATATTTCAGTCTTGGAAATAAGGCGAAAATCGCCAGCCCAAGGACGTTTCTTAAAAACCGTAGATCAGAAACTGGCCGGTCCGGAAACCGAGATCAAAGTAGATGATATATTATATGTGTTCGGCTCGTTCGAAGATGTTACCCGCTTTGTAGATGAAAACCATTTAACGTTATCGGAAGCTACCTCTACGGAATTTGCCGGAGAGTCATCAAATGAGAAGTTGAGTGTGCGGGAGATCGGTATTGCCGAGATTGTTTTGATGCCAGATTCCAAACTAATCAATAAGGCTGTTAAAGATTCTGGTTTCAGGGATAAATATGGCGTTAATATTCTCGGAATCGAAAGGAATGGCGAATATATACTTTCTAATATCAAAGATGTAAAAATGCATTCGGGAGACTTGCTTTTGATACAAGGTAATTGGGACAATATAGCCTATATGAGTAAAAAGCAATCCCAATGGGTTGTTTTAGGACAACCTTTAGAAGAAGCTGCGAAAGTAACACTCGATTATAAAGCGCCGATTGCTGCAGGTATTATGATATTGATGATTGCCAGTATGGTATTCGATTTTATTCCAATTGCTCCAGTAACTTCTGTGTTAATTGCGGCTATTCTAATGGTATTAACCGGATGTTTCCGGAATGTGGAAGATGCCTATAAAACGATCAATTGGGAAAGTGTTGTTTTAATTGCAGCCATGTTGCCTATGTCGCTTGCCTTGGAAAAAACAGGCACATCATTACTTATATCCGAAGCCCTTGTTTCTAATTTAGGGAGTATGGGGCCTTTGGTATTAATGGCCGGTATTTATTTTACTACTTCATTAATGACGATGTTTATCAGTAATACGGCGACTGCCGTTTTAATTGCCCCGATCGCTTTGCAATCTGCTTTGGCAATAGGCGTTAGTCCATATCCTTACCTGATGGCAGTTACAGTGGCAGCGAGTATGTGTTTTGCTTCTCCTTTCTCTACTCCGCCTAATGCACTTGTTATGTCGGCAGGTAAATATACATTTATGGATTATATAAAAGTAGGACTTCCGTTGCAAATCATTCTTGGCCTTGTGATGGTCTTTGCCTTACCTTTATTATTTCCGTTTTAAACAAAACGGATTGGCAATAGTTATATCTTTGTATTAAATAAGAAAAATATTTATGAAGATTCCTTTTAAACCAATTACCCTGGATGATAAAGACATTATAACGTCTTTTACGTTGAAAAGCGTTTATATGAACTGCGATTTTTCGTTTTCAAATATGTGTAGTTGGCGCTTTTTATATAATAGTGAATTTGCTGTTGTTGATAACTTCCTGCTAATTCGTTTCTGGATAGAAAATAACGATCGTCCGGTATACATGTGTCCGGTAGGTGAAGGTGACATAACACCCGCTATTAATTTATTAGAACAGGATTCACTGGAGCATGGCCATCCGTTATGGTTATTGGGCGTTACACCTACAGGAAAAGAAGAACTTGAGAAAGCTTTTCCGGGAGGTTTCCGGTACATGCCGGACAGGGACTATTTTGATTATATTTACTTACGTGATGATCTGGTAAACCTGACAGGGAAAAAGTATCAGCCGAAACGAAATCATATCAATAAGTTTATAAAGCAATACCAATATGAATACATGCCTATTACACCGGAATTAGTTCCCGAATGTTTGGAGCTTGAACGTAAATGGTATAAGGCTAACCGGACGGATGATGATGCCGAAGAATTATCTTATGAACGTCGTTCGCTGACCTATGCCTTAAATCATGCGAAGGAACTGGGATTAATAGGAGGTTCGATATGCGTGGATCATCAGATTATTGCATTCTCCTTTGGAGCGCCTATCAATTACAATACATTCGGAGTAAATGTGGAAAAGGCTGATGTAAATTATGACGGCTCTTATAGTATGATAAATAAGGAGTTCGCTACTCATATTCCAGAGCAATATAAATATATAAACAGGGAAGAAGACCTAGGAATACCGGGATTGCGCCAGTCAAAATTATCTTATCATCCGACTATTTTATTAGAGAAACATACTGCTATAAAAAAGTTGATTGATACAACCAATCAATGAGATATTTTCTCATCAGAGTAATGAAGCAGCACAGGTATAACCTTCTTCATACAGCGCCGCCAGTTTCTTCGTGTCTTGTTCCGTTCTTCCTATTTTTAAGGGCTGGATAGGACGGATGACAATTGCTTCGCCCTGTTCTTCCAGTTTATCGATATAATCCAATGCCTCATTATACCGTTTATAACGCAAACGTAGCTGTTCACGAATAGCTGGGTATTTCTTCAAAACGAAACCGGGCAATTCAAAATATTTATCTTTTTTACGATAACCTTTATTTCGTGTTAACACAATAACATTTTGCTTGAAACCATCTTCCATGGCACGTTTAATAGGAATAGCATCACACACTCCACCATCAACCATCGGAATACCATCCACATACGTTATCGGGCACAAAACAGGCATAGAGCAAGAAGCTTGTGCTATTTTCAATAAACGGCCGGCATTTTGCTTCTCTTCAAAATACTCTGCTTTTCCGGTAAGGCAATTACTGGTAACCATAACAAACCTGTCAGGAGACTCGAAAAAGGTTTTATAGTCGAAAGGAAAGAATTTGTCAGGATAAACATTGAAAAGATAGTCTAAGTCGATGATCCCTTTACCCCGGATAAAGTGACGGATACCTATATAATTATATTTAGTAAGTAAATCGATATTGCTGAATTTGGAACGTCCGCGTTGCCAAGAAGCATAAG
>DAMCDT010000088.1:4505-12151 GCA_032058265.1 Tannerellaceae bacterium | reverse complement strand
CATTCTACAAAATTATATCTTTTGAATAACTCCACAAGTTTTCGGGGTGATCCCTCCTTTCATAGTAAATACAGCAGCATGACGCATCCCGTCTTTCCCTTTGAAAAACCATTTACGTGCAAAATTATCCTGCGGAACATGACAATCATTGCAGGTAGCATCACGGCTGTGTGAACTATGGCTCCACGTAGCATAATAAGGAGCCATGATATGACAGTTAACACAAGTAGCAGGCTCATCAGATAAATAGCTCCATGCCCTGGAAGCATATATGGAATATCCCCCCAGGCCAACAATCACTCCAGCAGCGATGATCGCGAATATTTTCCAACGCGTGCCGGGAAGAATAAGATTAATGATTTCTTTTATCTTCATAATAGCCATCTCTTAAATTGGGTTATTTTAAGTACAAATATCTATATTGGAATAGAAAGAAATTGTAATAAAAATTACATTTTGCATTTTTCAGGCCTTAAGCTTTATGGATATTTTTCTTTATTAAGTAACTGTATTTTATAATGTATAAAAGGGAAATGAGCAAATTTATCCATTACTAAACTTGTGCCACCGGCATGGCACAACAATGCCATAGTGTTGGCACTGATGTGCCTTCCTATTGGCATAACTGTGCCAATAGGATGGCACAAATGAATCTTTAAATGATATTCAGAATTATTTAGTATACTTGTATCCACTTAAAACTATATAATGGTACACAATCATTTTAAAACGGAAGATTATTATTTTCACCAGTATGCTGTCTATTGATCTTTTATCCTGTTCATCCACAGACAAATTGTTCGAAGAATATGGAGGTGAATGTAAATTGGCGGGAAGTATGGAATACGATAATTGCATTTGAAGGTAAAGGTGTAAATCCGCACCGGAAAATGGGATTGATCATACAGGAGTCATTAGATTATGATGCTGTATATGCGGATGTAGCCATTCATGGAGACGGATTGACATCTCTTCAATATAGGGCAATAAAAGGGGCGGACACACAAAAGGTTGTATCGCAGAACAAAGCGCCCGATTACATCCTCTTAGAACGTTCGGGTGATAGGATTATAATGAAAACAGCTAACCAATCATATCCGCAAACGATTGATGGTGAAGTGATCCTTGATTTTCCTGAAACATGTTACGTAGGTCTGTTTATCTGCTCACACGAAGAAGACGTACTGGAAACAGGGTATTTTTCTTCGGTTCAATTTAAATAATGTGCCCCGGATGTATAAATAAATAAGATTAATAGTTATTTTTGCTACTTACGTACAATCAGAAATATATAAGCATGAAAATATCAGTCGAAAACGGAACCGAAACGATCATCTCTCTTTCCGGGCAATTAGATACATTATCGGCCACGGAATTTGAGAAAGAGATACAAAATGTTATACAAGGTGACTCAAAGAATATTATATTAAATGGTGAAGAACTGACTTATATCAGTAGTGCAGGCCTCCGCCTGCTTCTTACCTTACAGAAAGGAATGATAGCTAAAGGAGGAACACTACGTTTAAAAAATATCCGGAAAGAAATAATGGATATTTTTAATATAACAGGATTTTCGTCTATCCTCAACATCGAATAATAGTAGAAGCCTTTATCCTCCGGCAAATGGTAAAATCACTAACTATTAAAAACGATATAAAGTATTTAAGCCGTGTAAATGACTTACTTCAGGTTGCTACTGATAAATACGATCTGAACAATACTGATTTCATGAACCTGAAATTAGCATTGGAAGAAGCGGTCGTGAATATTATATCGTATGCCTATCCCGGTGAAACAGATAAGACAATCACTATTCAAATAGAATTTCAACCGAAAAAAATGATAATTACCATAACTGATATGGGAATCCCCTTTGACCCGACTAGTAAAAAAGAACCAGATATTTCTTTGCCTTTGGAAGAACGTCCCATCGGAGGGTTAGGAACATATCTGGTTAAACAATTAATGACGAATGTTACTTATAAACGTTTGGGAGGAAAGAATATATTAACTTTGATAAAAGACTTTCAATAAATTATGCCTGATTTTGATATTGAAGAAATACAAAAATTAAGACTGAAGATCCAGATAGTCGGCAAAATGTCAATAGCCGGTGTTATTTTGCTGATCTTTAGCTTTTATTATGACTGGAGCTATATTCCCGGACCTACGATTGGAGTTTTATGTATTCTTCAAATAATCAAATGGCGCCTCAATAAAAAATTAAGGCAAAAAGAGTACCTGGCTAAGATCGTTGAAGAGAGAACTATCGAGTTACGGGTACAAAGAGACCAGGTTTTACAGGAATCAGAAAAACTTTCCGCCGCACTCGACGCCTTGGCGGAAGCTCAGGATGAACTGGTCCGCAGCGAACGGCTGGCAACCGTCGGACAACTGACAAAGGGTTTGGTAGACCGGATACTGAATCCGTTGAATTACATTAATAATTTTGCCAGCTTATCAGTAGAACTTATTAAAGACCTCGAGAAGAATCTTAAGGATGAAAAAGCTGTTATGTCGAAAGAGATTTATGCAGATACGATCGAGATCATGGGCATGATCACCAGCAATCTGAACAAAATAACGGAGCATGGGGCTAATACAGTACGTATAGTTAAAGCAATGGAGGAACTGTTGAAAGACCAGAAGGGAAAGATGTCTTCGGCAGATATTAACAACTTATGCAAAGTTAATCTCGATGTCATCGCCAAATTATATGCTAAAGAAATTGAAGAAAAACATATCAAACTGACATTTGATGGATTGACCTTATCGCTCATGATCGATATCAACATTGAACAAATGAGTAAAACACTACTTCATTTATTCAAGAATGGTATTTACGCACTACTAAGAAAAGCGGAAAAACAAAACTTTGAGCCTGAACTTTCTTTGAAACTTAGGAAAGACTATAGCAATGTGGTAATGACCATTCGTGACAATGGTATCGGAATAGAAGATAGTATTAAGGAGAAAATATTTGAACCGTTTTTTACAACGAAGCCTACAGCAGATGCTTCGGGGATAGGGTTATACATTAGCCGTGAAGTTATCCTGAACCACCGGGGAACTATTTCTGTTCAAAGTGAAAAAGATAATTTCACCGAGTTTACCATTACGCTACCTATACATCAAAACATGGAAAACAATGGAAGATTTAGAAAAGAAAATTGAATACCTGCAAGGTCAGTTAAGCAAACAGGAGAAACTTTCATCACTTGGAATGTTAAGTGCCGGAATAGCTCACGAAATACAAAACCCACTGAATTTTGTCATCAATTTCAGCAAACTTTCCCAGAAATTACTTCAGGATATGGAAGATGTATTATCTGAAATAAACCCGTTGCTTTCAGAAGAGATGAAAGAAGAAATGGAAGATATCATGTCAGATCTCCAGGGAAACATGCTGAAAATAGAGGAAAATGGTAACAGGGCTTCCAGTATTGTACGTGGAATATTATTATACTCTCGTGGTAAAGACGATGAATATATACCAACCGATCTCAAACAACTGGTACATGAGTATGTTTGGTTATCGTATCATGCCGTACGTGCTAATAATAAAAGCTTTAATGTAAGTATACAAGAACATTATGAAGAAGGTCTCCCGCTTTTGAATGTTATTCCCCAGGACCTGAGCCGTGCGATCATCAATATAATGAACAACGCATGCTATGCTGTGTTCACCAAATCAAAGGAGGTGCTTGATAAGCCTTATAAACCCACCATCCGGATAGATATGAAACAGGATGGTGACAATATTATACTGTCTATCGAAGATAACGGAACCGGTATCAGTGACGAGGTTTACAGAAAATTATATACTCCATTCTTTACAACAAAACCGGCTGGAGAAGGTACCGGATTAGGACTTTCTATCAGCAAGTCAATCATTGAAGTGAAACACAATGGAAAAATAGATCTGGAAACCAAAGAGAACGAGTTTACGCGATTTATTATAACACTCCCTATTAAAAAATAAAAGGAATTATGCCTGTTAAGATATTAAGTGTTGACGACGAACAAGATCTGGAAATATTATTGACGCAATATTTCCGCAGAAAAATAAAAAGGGGTGAGTATGAATTTACTTTTGCCCACAACGGGGTGGAAGCTTTGCAGATATTGCTGGCACAACCGGACTTTGATATTATCCTAAGCGATATCAATATGCCGGAAATGGATGGGCTCACACTGCTGACTAAAATCAATGAAATGCGTAACCCGGCATTGAAATGTATTATGGTTTCTGCTTACGGGGATATGGAAAATATCCGCACTGCCATGAATCGGGGAGCATTTGACTTTACCACCAAGCCGATCAACCTCGAAGATATGGAACTGACAATTGAAAAGGCAGTCGAACAGATCAAATTCATAAAAAACGCCCAAAAAGAACATTCACAACTTAAATCCATACAATCCGATCTGAAAGTCGCCAAGGAGATACAGGAAACAATACTTCCAAAGAACTTCCCTCCTTTTCCTGAATGGAATACATTCGACATTTATGCTTCCATGAATGCAGCCGCTTATGTAGGGGGAGATTTTTACGACTTTTTCCGTATAGACAACGACCGCTTAGGTTTTGTGATTGCCGATGTATCAGGTAAAGGAATACCTGCTGCCATTTTTATGGCTATCAGCCGCACTGTTATAAGGGCAATTGCATTAACGGAGAACTCAGTGGCCCAATGTATGAAAAGATCGAATAAGATATTATGCCAGGAAAGTGTAAACGATATGTTTGTTACGGTATTTTATGGCATTTTGAATGTCAATACAGGTGTTATCAATTATTGTAATGCCGGACATAATCCTCCTATTCTTGTCAAAGAGGATTCAAGTATTTCTTTTATACCATTAACAAACGATATCGTTCTCGGAGCCATTGAAAATGCGACTTTTCATGAAAAAGAGTTAACACTTGCGAAGGGAGATATGCTATTCCTTTATACCGACGGAGTTACCGAAGCGATGAATCCTCAACAAGAATTATACGGAGATAAAAGATTATTAGATAATTGTAAAGCATACGCAGGGAGCTCTCCGAAAGAAATGATTGAAAATATTACTGAAACAGTAGGCCAATTTACAATCGGAGCCGTACAATCAGACGACATTACTTTATTAGCAATAAAATATAAAGAGGATACTATTTAAGTATTATGGTATAAAAAAATGCCCTGGCTCAATTATTAGTTGAACCAGGGCATCAATCATTTTATAAGTATTCGTTTTTTTATTTCAACAGGGCATCACGGATTGCCATGATTTCCGCATTCGAATCTCTGGCTGTTTGTATCGATGTGATTTTATCTTTCAAAGGATTGATCGTTTCTCCTAATTCTTTCAGGTCAGGATAATAAACGGTAAGGTCTGAAGTGATCTGGCTTAATGTTTCCAATCTCTTCATCATATTATCAGAAAGACCTGCCGATGTAGCATCACCTTCTACTACTAAAGTAGGATTCGCATAAATGCAAGCTGATTCGGCTGCGATACCACTTAACATTTCAATCTGGATATCAATTTTGTCATTGCTAGCCATTTCATCCAATATCTTATCTTCACGGCTTTGAAGGAATTTACCAAATTCTTCTTTGGAAGCATTCTGTGGAGCTTCTTCTTTAAGTATATTCATAACAAATGTAACATTCAGATCGGACGTTAGTTTTACCAAAACGTTCTCTACTTCAGCGGTCGGCTGACCCATTGCTTTCAGAACACAATAATCAGTAAAATACATTCCACAAGCGCGTGCCTTTTGGGCTGGTGTAGTAAGTTCTGCCGCTTTCGAAACAGGTACCATATATTGCAGGTCGCCCACTCCTATTTTTATTTCACCTGTTGAAATACGATAAGGTAATTCGGAATCAGGCATATCTCTCAAGAGTTGGATAGTCTCCGCTTTTACTTCCTCTGTTAACAAACTTTTCGGAACATTTCCGGCAACAACAGCTGCTTCTTCGGTCTTGGCAGCAGCATCTTCCTTCGCTTTCTTACCACCACCGCAAGAAGATAGTCCAAATAAAATGACTGCTACAGAAAGCAGACTGATAAAACTTTTTTTCATAATGTTACTATTAATATTTATATTTTTATTTATCTAATATTCATTCGTGTTCTTAAAATTTCTACTGGGAAACTCTGCGAATATAGCGATTATAGACAATATGGCAAAAAAACAAAGAACCAATAAATTAAATTTATAAGTTGAAAAATAATATCCTGCAAGATTTTTTTCATGACTATAAAACGGCGCTCTCCCGCAACGATTATCAGGTTCAAAATATATCTGTCCCATTTTTGGATAAATACGGTTATTACTCTCTTTAAAGAAACGGTTATTCCCCGCTCCCATCACCAAATCTTCAATAGCCATGTTATGATGGGATCTCTTCAAGTTATTCAACCATTCAGCGCCATTATCACGTATTAGTTTACCTCTGGTCTGATCCAGGTAAGCAGTGAAGTTATGTGCTCTTATTTTTAAAGACGAATCAACTTTATTTAAGTAAGAATCGATAGATCCGTCTCCGGTGAAGGGTTCTATGTGAGCCGCATGCCCTAACACTTTTAATTCATTTTCAATTGTTTTCCTCAATGTAGCATCTTCTTCGCCATCCTCATATCTTTCAACCAGACTCCGAACCTGTTCCAGATGAATATCTTTATAATACTGAGCTAAGAACTTTTCTTTCTCTATCGGGAAAAAGGGAGAATTATATGCATTAGAACAGAATTGTTCAACCACCAAAGTCTCGAAAGACCAACGCGCCGGAATGATTTCTCCTATCAGAGGAACAATATTTTTATCATTTGCATTTGTATTCAGGTCGTCAAATTTGATAACAACTCCACATAACAGGATTTGTGGAATAAGCAATAGGGGTATGGTTATATAAATGGCTACGATCGAACTGAGCGTTTGTGAAAGCCATAACCCTGTCAGGTTAGCCAGAAAAGCCGTTATCCATAAGATACTCCACCATACGAAAAACATCTCAAAACCAACCTTTATAATGGAATTGCCGACAAGGATAAATAATAATGTCTGCAAGCCTGATACAAGAAACAGATAAATGATCTTTGAGCTTAAATAACTGCTGCGGCTCAACCTTAGGAACCGTTCCCTTTTAAGGATAACCCTGTCCTTTATAATTTCCTCGGAGCTAATGCTCAGGCCTATAAAAGTGACTACAATAACCGACATAAATATATAAGAAATGAAATTCTTATTACCTAGTAAAGTATATTCAGCGCCATCGACAAATTTTGTAAGTAATGCTACAATCAGTGCCAGCAAAGGAGCTTCAATTAAAGCAATAGCCAGATATTGGCGGTTTGTTAGTTTGGTACGGACATTCCTGTCCATAAAAATGAGGAACTGTTTCCACCAGGCTGGCTTTTGCTGTTTGTTCTCGGGCAGCTTTATTGCCTTAACTTTTTTGAATGATGGACGTGATTGTAAATACATCTCATGCCATTCCTCAGGGGTAAACTTGCGGATATCCGTTTGATTACCGGAATCGTCAATCTTCTTCGAATCTATTATATTCAATACTAATTCGGGATTAACATTCCCGCAAGTACTACACATGCTGATATCCTGGTCGGTATACTTAGCTGCATGCTTGAAATAA
>DAMCDT010000088.1:0-4495 GCA_032058265.1 Tannerellaceae bacterium | reverse complement strand
AGGATTACCGTCATAAATCGGATACCCTCCTTTATCCAATAACCATAGGCGATCGAAAAGCTTGTAGATATCGGATGACGGTTGGTGTATATTTACAACGATCAGCCGCCCTCTGTGTGTCTGCTCTTTCAGAAGCATCATCACCTTTTCGGAATCTGATGAAGATAGCCCGGAGGTAGGTTCATCCAGATAAAGGATAGACGGCTCACGGATCAACTCCAAAGCAATATTAAGCCTTTTCCGTTGTCCACCACTGATTGTTTTATTGATTGGTGAACCTACTTTCAGGTCTTTTATCTCCAATAAATTCAGGTCCTTCAACACATTATTAACCCGTTCTTCAATTTCTTGGCGTGAGATACGATCGAAGCAAAGACGTGCCGTAAACCAAAGGTTTTGGAAGACGGTCAGTTCTTCAATCAACAAATCATCCTGAGGAACGAAGCCTATCAGCTGTCTTGCTTCCGGAGATTCTATACTATATCCATTGATTGTTATATTTCCTTTATCAGGTTTGATGTTTCCATTCATCAGGCCGAGCAGAGTAGTTTTTCCAACACCGCTACCTCCCATAATGGCTACCAACTGTCCCGATTCAAGGTCAAAGGAGAAATCATGTAATCCGTTCTGGCTGTTCTTGAAAGTAAAATCGATATCACGTCCCGAAAGATGTACAATATCTTTATGCTCATTTTTATTATATACAGCTTGCAAGTCGCTGAAATAAATAGGTAGAAAGAGCGGGCCTTTTACCACACTGCTATGTTGCCACGTATAAAATATATCGGAAGCTACCGGAAGGTCATTCATAAATACCAGGGAAATCCCATGATAAGTAAAAATAAACCGGTCGAAACGCTTGATGAACCATACCGAAATATACCCTTCCATCCCTTCACGCAGGATATGGTTTTCTTCTTTGCTTTCATCACCACTTATGGTAAGTATAGAGGGAGAAGGCCGTCCTAAAACGAAAGCCAGTATATTGTCGAACTCTTTTTGCGGAATGGAAAATATATTGACTACTATCTTAAATACATCCAGGTGATTATCAAGCTCGCTACTGTTGTTATGCGCAAATTCAATGAAACGGATCAGAAGAAGAAGCTGTTCTTCCGTCGTTAATTGAACTTTCATTTGAGTACAAATGTTCCGTATTACGCTCTCTTTATCAATAGCAAAATCCGGATCATCATATACACTGCGCAATTCATTATAAAGTTCAATATAATCTTTATGTGAACGAACTCCGAAATGACTGGAAAGGTAGGAATGAACTGCCCGTACAGCCTGTTCGTTTTCTATTTTTACAATAGACGCAAATACAGCAAACAGATTTAACAGGCCATTAAGAATACTCTCGTTCATATATTAAATTACTTAGCTAAACAAATAAATATACATCCCTCTGAAATACAGATAATCATTATTAATAATGACTTCAATTATTTTTTTAATTATGTACATAACTTTTTACTCTAATGTCGTCGTTACAAATGTAATACTTTTTCATTCCTTATTTCTCTTTTGATTAGAAAGAAATGCTGCCTTAGAAAGTACATTTTTACCTATTAGCAAATTGAAATTGAATGCAGGAAATCCGTACCTTTATGATATGTTAAAAATATTTTACACGCGCGTTTAAATAAATTTCCATGCGCTATAAAACCGAATTGCAGCCTGCGAACTTACATTTTGATATTCTTGATTCAGGTAGTATGTGTATCTATAAATAAAAATGTTTAAATATTATTAATAAGCCGGCTTTTATAGCATAAGGTAAAAGAATTATCTTTGCGCACGATTATTCTTTGTGAAAGAAAAGGTTGAATGGGTAAATCAATATGTTATATATTTCTATTGTTTTTGTTACTATTTGTATCCGGCACAACTATAGCTTATGCCCAGAATAAAACCACTGCATCAGGTATTGTAAGAGATTCCATAACCGGTGAGCCACTATCGTATGTTTCCGTTATTTTCGAGAAATCAACTATCGGGGCAATGACCGATGATTTTGGAAAATTCACTTTACAAAATGATAAAGGATTTACCCGTCTGGTAGTTTCTTCATTAGGATATGATACAAAAATAATCGATCTAAAGGCTGGGAACATAAACGAAGGCTTGGATGTACAAATCCGTCCCACTTCTTTTGCTATCTCCGAGGTTGTAGTAAGACCTAAAAGGGAACGTTATTCCCGGAAAAATAATCCAGCCGTTGAGTTAATTAAGAAAGTTATTGAACGTAAGGACGAAAACCGGATCGAGTCAAAGGATGAATACCAGGTAGAAGTTTATGAGAAACTAACCATGGCGCTGGATGATTTTAATCCGAACTTCGAGAAAAACAAGTTCATGAAAAGACTTTCTTTTGTGAAAAATTATCTGGATACATCAGAAATAACAGGAAAACCAATCCTTACCTTATCCGTAAGGGAAACGCTTTCGGATAAATATTACATGAAAAGCCCCAAAACGGAAAAAACCATCATCAAGGCAAAACAAACGCAAGGTATTGACGAGTCGATCGATGAAGGAGGAATTACATCGAATCTGGAAGAGATTTTCCAGGGCATAAATATCTTTGACAATAACATCAATATTTTATTGAACCGGTTTGTTAGTCCGTTATCTTCTGTATTAGCCACCACTTATTACAAATATTATATAATGGATACGCTTGATATTTCAGGCGATCAATGTGTTGATCTGGCATTTGTACCCGTTAATAGCCAGAGTTACGGCTTCACGGGCCGTCTTTATATCACCCTTGACGGTAATTACTCTATTAAGAAATTCCTTTTAAACACGCCCCACAATATTAACCTGAATTTTGTTGACCAACTCCGTATCGAACAGGAATTCAAACGGATGCCTGATAGTACCTGGGTATTGAACACAGAAAACACTTATATAAATTTCTATCTTATAAAAGGCACGCAACAGCTTTATACTCATCAACTGCGTACTTTTGATAATTACCACTTCCATGTTCAAAACGGTGACTCTATATTCGGATTACTTGGGCAGGTGCATACGTTGCCTGAAGCCACTAATCAACCCGATACTTTCTGGATAAATAACCGGCATATACCATTGAAAGAAAAAGAAAGTGTACTGGACGACTTGTTGGCACAGCTTCGCACGATACCTGCAATTAACGCAATTATCAAAACCGCCGAAATATTGATTTCCGGTTATATTCAAACCGGAAGAAACAAAGAATCTACCTTCTTTGATATTGGTCCGATGAATACCTTATTCAGCGCAAATAACCTGGAAGGCTTACGCATACGTGTAGGCGGTATGACAACCGCCAACCTCAATCCGCACCTGTTTGCCAGTGGGTATTTAGCGTATGGTGTCGACGATCGTAAATTCAAATATAATGCCCGGCTGACCTATAGTTTTAACAAGAAGGAGTATCATGAAGGAGAAAATCCAATAAATAACCTTTCTTTCACCCATGAATATGATGTTTATACGCCGGGTCAGGACTTTCTTTTCACAAGTAAGGACAATATGTTTGTAGCGTGGAAAGTTGGAGAACCGGTTACCAAAATGAATTATGTGCGCAAGTATTTGCTTCAGTACGAAAAAGAATGGTTGAACGGCCTTACTCTTAAAACGTGGGCACGTAATCAGAATGAAGAAGCAGCCGGAACGCTCGAATATATCCTCCATGACGATAATAACGATTTAGTAAGGACAAAAAGTATCACGTCCTCTGAAATAGGCGCGCAATTCCGGTTTGCTCCGGGAGAACGTTCCTATGCAGGACGTGCAGGGAAAGAGTCGCCTTTTAATTTATCGAAAGACGCCCCCATATTCAAATTATCCCACCAATTAGGAATAAAGGATGTATTGGGAGGAGATTATAACTATAACCGTACGGAGTTCAGCGCCGAAAAACGGATATGGCTTTCATCTTTCGGTCATTTGGATACGCAATTAAAAGCAGGTAAGGTATGGGATAAAGTTCCTTTTCCTTTACTAATTATGCCTAATACCAACCAGTCTGTTACCATTCAACCTGAAGCTTTCCACATGATGCGCGCATTGGAATTCGTGGCAGATCAATATGTTTCATTAAATGTCACCTATTATATGAAAGGCTGGCTGCTTAATCGTATACCCGGTATCAGGTGGTTGAAATTCAGGGAAGTGCTTTCTTTCAATGGAATATACGGGAACTTATCGGATAAAAATAATCCGGCGTTAAATAATGGCCTATTCCTTTTGCCGGAAGGCACGATGGGATTAGGCAATCAGCCTTATATGGAAGCCAGCATCGGTTTGGAAAATATCTTTAAAATCCTTCGTATAGATTATTACCGCCGGCTTACTTATTTAGATAATCCTAACATTAAGAAAGGTGGTATTAGAATTGCACTCCGTTTCTCATTCTAGAAAATAAAAATGTCCAACAGATTTGAAAATAGTAATCCTCCAGTAAATCATGCGCCCAATGCGTGGGCACTGTTTCCTTTGG
>DAMCDT010000087.1:0-12171 GCA_032058265.1 Tannerellaceae bacterium | reverse complement strand
GGTTGTTTTCATATTACTGTAAGAAAGTAATTCATTGCTTTGTGCATAGGTTGTCATTTATTCATTTAATTTTGTAGACTAATGATATTAAAATAATTCGTATGAAGATGTCAGCCATTTATATAATGCTTTGTGTTATTATTATGTCGGGATGTGATAATAAAGAGAAAGAAGCTAGAGCAAAGCTGGATAATGCCAAAGTTATGTATGAACAAAATGAGTTGTTTGCGGCAAAGAATGAGATAGACAGTATTCGTGCGCAATTTCCCAAACAAGTTGGCGTACTTAAAGAAGCGCTTGAGTTGATGCGACTGGTCGAATTAAAAGAAGCTGACCGTACGATTGCTTACTGTGATAGCCTGATCCCTATAAAGCAGGAAGAAGTAAAGGAGTTAAGCAAAGGTTTTGTATTCGAAAAAGATGCTGAATTTGAAGAAATCGGGAATTATATATGGAAACAACAAACCATCGAGCGGAATGTTGAACGCAGTTATATCCGATGCGGGGTGAATGAACTGGGCGAAATGTATCTGGCGAGTGTTTATTTCGGAACGTATCCCCTCAATCATAGTGGAATCAAAGTAAGCGCTAAAGGAGATCTTTTTGCTGAAACAGCATCTGTTCCGTATGATGGTGGATTAAATTATCGGTTTAAAGATGGAAATAATATAACAGAAATTGTTAATTATAAAGGAGAGAACGGCGAATCGGCCATTAAATTCATTTATTCGAATGAAAAAGAACGGATTCGTGTGGATTATACAGGAGGTAAATCGTACGTTATTTATATGGCGGATGCAGATAAAAAAGCGATTGTTGCGACTTATGACCTGGCCACTGTTTTAAGTGATATTGAAACAATGACGAGGGAAAGAGAAAAGTCTCAAAAAAAGAAAGCGTACCTGGAGGGTAAATTAAGCCAATAGGCTTTGATCCTTACATATAGGAACCAACATTCGTTAGAAATTGCCGTACCCGTTTAGATTATTTCCGTTATCTTTGCCAGTCAAATTAATGAGGTATTAGTATGAATGAGGGATTGCACAGAATAGGTGAATACACATTGCTGTTGAAAAAGGCAATATCCATTCCCGACCGTTGGAGTATGTTTTTTAAACAACTAGTAAAAGAAATATACAAGCTAGGCGTCGATTCTATATGGATTGTGGTCATTATCTCTGTTTTTATCGGTACCGTTATTGCCATCCAGATTTCTTTAAATATTACTTCTCCCCTGATCCCGACCTTCACTATCGGGTATATGACCCGTGAAATTATATTGTTGGAATTTTCATCTTCCATCATGTGTTTGATCCTGGCCGGTAAAGTCGGTAGCAATATCGCGTCGGAAATCGGAACCATGCGGGTAACGGAACAAATCGACGCCATGGAGATAATGGGGGTTAATTCTGCTAACTTTATGATATTGCCTAAAATAGCCGGATTGATGCTGTTTATTCCTGTTCTGGTAATTATCAGTATGTTTACGGGTATACTCGGAGGTATATGTGCCAGCTATCTGGGAGATGGCGGTGTAATGACTCCAACTACTTTTGAATACGGCCTTCAGGTTTGGTTCAATCCTTTTTATGTGTGGTATTCAATCATAAAATCTGTTGTGTATGCTTTTATAATTGCATCTATTTCCTCTTATTTCGGTTATTATGTAAAAGGAGGTGCCCTTGAAGTAGGTAAAGCCAGTACCAATGCTGTGGTAATGAGCAGTATTATGATATTGCTGGCCGATGTGATTATGACTCATTTAATGCTTACGTAGAATGATAGAAGTAAAGAATATAACAAAATCTTTTGACGGGCGTATTGTGTTAGATGATATAAGTGCCGTATTTGAAACTGGTAAGACTAATTTAATTATCGGGCGAAGCGGATCAGGTAAAACCGTATTATTAAAAGACATTATCGGACTGATTGTACCGGATTCCGGTGAGATACTTTATGATGGACGTGACCTGTTGCAGATGAAAAAGAAGGAATTAAACTTACTGCGTCGTGAAATGGGGATGTTGTTCCAGGGTTCGGCTTTATTTGATAGTATGACAGTTTTGGAAAATGTAATGTTTCCATTAGATATGTTCTCAAAAGATTCGTATAAGGATCGCGAGAAAAGAGCTATGTTCTGTTTGGAGCGTGTCAATCTTTTAGAAGCGGAACACCTGTTCCCATCGGAGATAAGCGGAGGTATGATGAAACGTGCCGCCATTGCTCGTGCCATCGCCTTAAATCCTCAATATCTTTTTTGTGACGAACCGAACTCCGGACTTGATCCTAAAACGTCCCTATTAATTGATGACCTGATCCGTGATATTACGGAAGATTATAAAATGACTACGATTATCAATACGCATGACATGAATTCCGTAATGAATATTGGTGAGAATATCATATTTATAAAAGAAGGAAAGAAGGAGTGGCAGGGTAATAAACACGAAGTAATGTCGTCAAAGAACCAAGACCTGAATGACTTTATTTTTGCTTCAGACCTCTTCCGCAAAGTAAAAGAAGTAGAAAATCAAATAGAAGAAGGGTAATATATTTAATTGAAAATTGAAAGTTGAAAATTGAAAATGAAATATAAACAAACCATTTTCAACTTTCAATTTTCAACTTTCAATTTATCCAAGGTTAAAGATTTCTTTAACCTTGGATACGTAGTCTAATTTCTCCCAGGTAAATAGTTCTACTTCAATTTCAACTGGAGTTGGATTGTAACGTGAGTTAAATACTTTTTTCTTTGTTTCAGGTTTACGTCCCATGTGGCCGTAAGAAGCTGTTTCTACATAGATAGGGTTACGTAACTTCAGGCGGTCTTCAATAGCTTTCGGACGCATATCGAATAGTTGCGCAATTTTGTCTGCGATTTCACCGTCACTTAATTCAACGTTAGCTCTTCCGTATGTATTTACAAATATGTTCATTGGTTTGGCTACACCGATAGCGTAAGATACCTGTACCAATATTTCATCCGCAACACCTGCAGCCACCAGGTTCTTTGCTATATGACGAGCTGCGTATGCCGCTGAGCGGTCTACCTTGGAAGGATCCTTTCCTGAGAAAGCTCCACCACCGTGCGCACCTTTACCACCATAAGTATCAACGATAATTTTACGGCCTGTTAAGCCTGTGTCTCCATGAGGACCACCAATAACGAATTTACCCGTCGGATTGACATGATACGTGATATTATCGTCAAATAATGTTTGTACATGTATTGGATATTGAGCTTTTACACGTGGAATAAGGATGTTTTTCACATCGATAGCTATTTTATCCTGCATAGCTTTATCGGCTTCTTCCTGTGTAATTCCTTTCGGTTCGATAAATTCATCATGCTGTGTAGAAATGACAATCGTATCGATTCGTTTAGGAGACCCATTGTCTTCATATTCAATTGTTACCTGGCTTTTAGCATCGGGACGCAGATAAGGCATTAACCCAGGCTCATCTTTACGTATCCTTGCTAACTCCTGTAGCAGGCTGTGGGATAAATCTAAAGCCAAAGGCATATAATTATCCGTTTCGTTAGTTGCGTATCCGAACATCATTCCCTGGTCGCCTGCTCCCTGATCGTACGGATCGGTACGCTCAACACCACGGTTTATATCTCCACTTTGTTCGTGTATGGCAGATAATACTCCGCAAGACTTAGCTTCAAACTGATATTCGCTTTTCGTATAACCGATCTTTTCGATTACATTACGTGCCACTTCCTGCACGTCAACGTATGCACTTGATTTTACTTCCCCGGCCAAGACAACCTGTCCGGTTGTTACAAGGGTTTCGCAAGCTACTTTTGAACTTCTGTCGTATGCCAGGAATTCGTCAAGCAAAGCATCCGATATTTGATCGGCTACTTTATCGGGGTGCCCTTCAGACACCGATTCGGAGGTGAATAAATAACTCATTACTTAATAATTTAATAGTGTTTTTTAGTAATGAATTGAATGGGTTGGAATTATATCGCCGGATGGCATTGGAAAAGATATTCATTTTTAGCATTTTTTCCTGTGGTTGCAAGCAATACAAATCTGTCCACATCAATTCGGTTGCAAATATAATAAAAGATTGAAAATAATTAATGCATAGGGAGGGAAAGATATAATTCTCCTATTGTTTTTTTAAGAACCGGGTGTTGAAGAGTCGCGGCAATTTCAGCCAGCGGGCCGATAACAAAGCTGCGTTCGTGCATAAAAGGGTGGGGGAGTGTCAGTTCTTCCTTATTCAGTATAAGGTCTTCATACATAAGTATATCAATGTCTATGATACGGTCTTTATAAACACCATTGCTTTTTTCCGTACGGCCCATTTCAATTTCAATAGCTTTTGTCATATCTAATAATTCAAAAGGGTCTAGAGATGTTTCAATAATAAGGGCAGCGTTGAGGAATGAGTTTTCAGATTCAAACCCCCAGGGGTTGGTTTCATACAAATCAGAAAGGGCGAGAATTTCTCCCACCCTTTCAGCCAATAGCCCGGAAGCCATTGTCATATTTCTTTTTTTATCTCCTATGTTTGTTCCTAAACTGAGATAAACGGTAGCCATTTACTTATTATAAAAATTAAATAATCAGCATCGCGTCACCATACGCTCCAAAACGATACTTCTCTTTGATTGCTAACTCATAAGCTTCCATAATCCGGTCGTATCCGCCAAAAGAGGCTGTCATCATTAACAACGTTGAAAGCGGTAAATGGAAGTTGGTAACCATACTGGTTGCCAGACTGAAATCATAAGGAGGGAAAATAAATTTATTTGTCCATCCTTCAAATTCTTTTAGGTGGCCGTCTGTGCTTACTGCCGTTTCAATAGCACGCATCACAGAAGTACCTACGGCACATATCTGACGATTGTTATCTTTACCTTCGTTAACGATCTTAACAACATCCGAATTAATCACCATTTGTTCAGAATCCATTTTGTGCTTGGTAAGATCTTCCACATCTATATCGCGGAAGTTCCCTAATCCGGAGTGTACCGTAAGGAAAGCAAAACGACAATCTTTAATTTCCAGTCTTTTCATTAACTCGCGACTGAAATGTAGACCGGCAGCAGGAGCAACTACAGCACCCTCTTCAGTTGCAAAAATATTTTGGTAACGTTCTTCGTCTTCCGGTTCTACCGGACGGTCGATGTATTTAGGTAACGGTGTTTCTCCCAAAGCATATAACGCTTTCTTAAATTCATCATGATTACCGTCATACAAGAAACGCAATGTACGTCCGCGGGACGTCGTATTATCAATAACTTCCGCTACCATTGAATCGTCTTCGCCAAAATACAGTTTATTACCGATGCGGATTTTACGGGCAGGATCAACTAAAACATCCCAAAAACGTGAATCCTGATTTAATTCGCGTAACAAAAAGACTTCGATTCTGGCTCCTGTTTTTTCCTTATTTCCATATAAGCGCGCAGGAAAAACTTTGGTGTTGTTAAAAACAAATACATCTTTCGGCTCAAAATAGTCAAGTATATCCTTAAATATCTTATGTTCAATTTCGCCCGTTTTACGATGGATAACCATCATTCTCGATTCGTCCCTGTTTGCTGCCGGATGCAATGCAATTAATTCTTCAGGTAAATTAAACTTGAATTTAGAAAGTTTCATAATTATATATTTTCTTTTGTTTCAATTACCGCTTTGTCCAAGAAAGCATCAATCTCTTCCGGAGTCATACACATATCGAGTGTAACATTTCCTATTCGTGTACGTTCCAGGCCAATCAGGTGCGCACCCGACTGTAACGCTTCTCCGATGTCACGGGCCAATGCCCTTATATATGTTCCTTTACTGCAAACTACCCGTATTTTAATAATGGGCAGATTACACTCAACTAACTCCAGTTCATCAATGACCAATGTCTTTGGTTTTAATTCCACTTCTCTTCCCTTCCGGGCAAATTTATATGCTCTTCTGCCGTTAATTTTAACGGCTGAGAATAGAGGTGGTATTTGTTCGATGGTTCCAATGAATGTTTTTAATACATTCTCAACCATTTCACAAGTAATATGTTCAGTAGGATAAACAGCGTCCACTTCTCTTTCAAGGTCGAAAGAAGGAGTCGTTTCTCCTAATTTTAGCGTTGCTATATATTCTTTAGTCTGATACTGGAATTCATCGATACGTTTGGTAGCTTTTCCTGTACAAATGATCATAACTCCGGTTGCTAGCGGATCGAGGGTTCCGGCATGCCCGACTTTTATCTTTTTTACATCTAACTTCCGTGACAATTTATAACGAAATCTATTGACCAGATCAAACGATGTCCATTTTAATGGCTTATCAAAATAAAGAACTTCTCCGACAAAAAAATCCATTCTTATTAATTAATAAATGAATATACGATTGAAAATATTCCTGCAACCACACAATAATAAGCGAAATAAATCAACTTTCCCTTCTTAACCAGATTAATCATCCATTTGCATGCAATAGTTCCTGAAATAAAAGCAGCTAGAAAGCCGGTTATCAACGCTAAGGTGGAAATACCTGATTCTGCTGGTGAAAATCCTCCCTTCAATAAATCAAGGAAAGCTTCCCCTAAAATCGGGATGATCACCATTAAAAAGGAAAACTTAGCCACTTGTTCTTTTTTGTTGCCAAGTAAAAGACCGGTTGCGATTGTTGTTCCCGAACGAGATAATCCCGGTAATACCGCGCAAGCCTGTGCTAATCCGATTATCGCTGCATCTTTAAAAGAAATCTCTTCTTTTTGTCTTGGTTTTGCATAATAGGAGAAAGCCAATAAAGCTGCCGTTACTAATAACATGCATCCCACTAATAATAAACCACTCCCGAATAACGCCTCAACATAATCTTTGAAAAAGAAACCTACAATAGCAACAGGTATCATGGATATAAGTATCTTACATACCATCTTTGTTTCGTCGTTCCATTTGAAACTGAAGAAACCTTTAAAAAGGACGGACACTTCATGCCATAACACACAAATTGTACTTAAAACAGTGGCTGCATGTACAGCAACTGCAAATGTTAGGTTTTCATCTCCGCTTAAGCCGAATAAAGCGCTGCCAATTATCAAATGCCCGCTACTACTGACGGGAAGAAATTCAGTAAGTCCTTGTACAATACCAAGGATCAGAGCCTCCAACCAACTCATTCTTCTGATGTTCCTTTTTTATCCTTACTGTTTTTAAGAATGGCAAAGACCATTAGACCAAACCCTATCATAGTAACTACTGGAGCAACTACAATACGCCGTGTGCTGAAGATTTCCGGATGAAACTCAACATCATCAGGAGATCCTCCTCCGCTCATAAGTATAAAACCAATAATTATGATTGCTACAGAGATACCAACCCAAATAAAATTCTCTTTTCCAAATGCAAAATCTTTTTTATCCATTATTTAGTAAGCATTTATTATATATAGTATAATTTGTCTCCTTCCATACGAAGATATTTGTTAACAGCGAATACAGTTGCTATGATGGAAAGTAAAATCCCCAGAATAAATACGGCAACAAAGACCATTATCAACACAGTAGCGTCAAGCATTTGTATAAATCCTTCTAGTTCACGCTGTAAATAATATAACGAGCCCATCAACATCAATATTGCCAGAATTGAAGCTAAAATGCCACTTATAATATTATAATTTATGAAAGGTTTTCGGATGAAAGATGCGGTTGCTCCCACTAACTGCATGGTATGAATGAGGAAACGTTTAGAATAGATAAGCAAACGAATAGTATTACTTATGAGCACGAAGGATATGATCATGAGCATTAAAGCGAGCGTTAATAATACGATACCTATTCTTTTCATATTATCGTTCACTACCTGCATCATATCTTTCCTGTAAAGTAAATCCGATACGGAAGTGTATGACCTGATTTTTCGTTCTATAACCTGAAGGCTATCCGGGTTGGCATATTCTGAAAACATTTTTACTTCAATGGATGCCTGAAGTGGATTATATCCAAGAAATACTTCAGGGTTCTCACCTAATTCTTCTTCTAATTCTTTTGCAGCTTGTTCTTTTGAAATATATTCCGTTGATTTAATAAAAGGCAGATCATCTAAGCTTTTCTGTATTTTTTTTATGTCGGCTTCTTTTTGATTATCTTTCAATACTACCGAAAAAGAGATGTTCTCTTTTACATATACAGAAAGCCTGTTTCCCAATAGAGCCATCAGGAAGATCAATCCTAATAAATAAAGAACCAATGCAATACTAATTATAGAAGTAAAACGGGAATTAAAAAAAGAAACGGTACTTATCTTTTTATTTTTTGCCATCAGATACGCTATAATTACCAATTAAATAAATAAGGGAGATCTGTATGGTACAGAGTTCCCCCAAATTTTCTGCAAAAGAACAAATAATTTACGTGAAAGTAGATGAATTAGGTTTCTTTAACCTTAATTCATTTAATCAACAGGTGTTCCTAATAAAGTGGCTGAAGAAGCGTGTGTAATCCGAACCTTTACAAATTGACCGACATGATAGTCTCGTTTGTCGAAAATCACTACTTTATTCTGGCTCGTCCTTCCGAATAATTGTTCGCGTGAACGTTTTGAAAAACCTTCAATTAAAACTTCAAACACTTTGCCTATATCCTTTTGATTACTTTTTTCCGATAATTGGTTTTGTAGATTGATCATTCCTTGCAGGCGGCGGACTTTTTCTTCCTCGGTAATATCATCAGCTAAATGTTTTGCCGCATAGGTTCCGGGACGTTCGGAATATTTAAACATGAAGGCCGAATCATATCCTACCTCTTTCATTAATGAAAGTGTTTCCTGATAATCATCCTCCGTTTCCGAATGAAATCCACAAAATAGATCGGTGGATATGGCACATTCCGGCATAATTTTGCGAATAGCTTCAATACGTTGCAAATACCATTCCCGTGTATACTTACGGTTCATGGTTTTCAAAATACGGGAACTGCCTGATTGAGCCGGTAAATGGATATGCTTACATATATTATTATAGCGTGCCATTACTTTAAGGGTTTCATCACTCATATCTTTCGGATGTGAAGTCATAAAGCGAATTCTTATATCAGGTGTTTCAATTGCCACCCTTTCGAGTAGTATGGGGAAAGAGATTGTCTCATCTCCTTGTTTAAAAGAATATGAATTTACATTTTGACCCAATAAAGTTACTTCACGAAATCCCTTATCTTTCATATCCCTTAGTTCTTTCAAGATACTTTCAATATCGCGGCTTCGCTCACGGCCTCGTGTATATGGCACAATACAATAGGTGCAGAAGTTATTACATCCCCGCATGATAGATATAAAACCGGAAATATTAACTCCGCCAATTTTAAGAGGAATGACGTCTTTATATGTTTCCTGGGTGGATAACTCTACATTCATCGCCTTCTCTCCTTGTTCGACTGCTCCTATCAGATTTGGAAGATCAAGATATGAATCAGGTCCGACGACCAGGTCGACGTGATGATTATCTATCAGATCATCCTTGACACGTTCAGCCATACATCCCAGTACGCCTATAATTAGATGTTTGTTTTTTTTCCTGAGTGATTGGAAATATTGGAGACGGTTATAGATTTTTTGTTCTGCATTATCTCTCACAGAACATGTATTGACGAAAATAGCATCTGCATCTTCTATTTTTTCGGTGATTTGATAGCCATCCATTTGCATAATTGAAGCTACTACTTCAGTATCAGCAACGTTCATTTGACAACCATACGTTTCAATAAATAATCTCTTTTCTTTATTATTTCCGTCTTTTATAACTTTTAAACTATTTTTAGTATTTGTCATATTTGTTTTGTTAATTACAATTAAATAAGGGGTGCGTTTTGAAAAAAAACAAGTAAATACTTGCGTAGAACAAACACAAAACTTATTTTTGTATCGAAAAACGTAAATTTTTTCATAGTTAAGGTTTTGGTTAAATCGAATAAGGGTGGCTGCGAAGTTACCCTTATTTACTTTTATACTGCTCTATTCTTTTCATTGTCAATTATTATTTTTATATTTGGACTGCAAAATTAAACAATTTTATGGATAATCTGGGTGATTGGCTCTATATTGTTATCTTAATTGCTATTGGAATTAGCAGTTTATTTACTTCAGGGAAGAAAAAAAAGCGTCCCACTGAAGTATTAGGCCAGCCAGACTATGAATCTACTGTAGAAGAACAAACAGCAGAACCTAAATCTTTCTGGGATATTTTTGATGAAGAAAAACAAAAACATCAGACTCAACCAGCCCCTCCACCATTACCTTCTACACCATCAGCCTACACAGAAAAAAAGAAAAAAGCTCAAAATAAAAACTCTGTTTCCATTCCATCCGATTATTTTACTGATAAAAAAACGGTTAAAAGCTCGACATTCGATCAATCTGTTAACCTCATGGAAGCATCTGATGCTTATTCGTTCGACATTTCGGGAGATTCATTCCAGAATGTTGACGAACTAAAAAGAGCTATCATATATTCTGAAATACTAAATCGTAAATATTAGTCAGTCTTTTCTTTTTAATATCTTTGCGGGCAATTACGTTAGAACTTAAAGTTTTTTCTTACATTTTATAATTATAATATCATGGCATTAAAATTTATCACAGCTGAAGAAGCCGCATCGTTTGTCCATCACGATAACAACGTAGGCTTTAGTGGATTTACGGCTGCCGGTTGTCCTAAAGCAGTACCGGTAGCCATTGCAAAGAAAGCAAAAGAAGAACATGAAAAAGGGAATCCGTTTCAAATAGGTATGTTTACCGGAGCTTCATCCGGCGACAAGTTAGACGGAGAATTAGCACGCGTCAAAGCAATCAAATTTCGTACGCCTTATCAATCAAGTAAAGATTTACGCGCACTTTTGAATGCCCGTGAAACACATTATTTCGATATGCATTTATCGGAATTGGCGCAAAGTTTGCGTTATGGTTTCTTAGGAAAAGTAGATGTTGCAATTATTGAAGCCGCCGATGTAACAGAAGATGGTGAAATAATTCCAACGTCAGCGGTCGGTATCACTCCAACTATTTGCCGTTTAGCCGATCGTATTATTATAGAGTTAAATAAACGCCATCCAAAAGAAATCCGCGGAATGCATGATATTTATGAACCGTTGGATCCACCTTATCGTCGTGAAATTCCTGTTTATACTCCATCAGATCGTATTGGTACACCATACGTAAAAGTTGATCCGGCTAAGATTGTTGGTGTAGTAGTAACAGAAGAAGAAAATGAAGGTGGCGCTTTTACACCACTCGATGAAGCTACTCTCGGAATCGGACGGAATGTTGCTAATTTCCTTGTATCGGAAATGAAAGCAGGCCGCCTTCCCAAAGAATTCGTTCCATTGCAAAGCGGGGTAGGTAATGTGGCAAACGCTGTACTTGGTTGTATGGGCGAAAATAAAGATATTCCTGCATTTAATGTTTATACAGAAGTAATACAGGATTCTGTTATCAAATTAATGAAAGAAGGACGCGTTAAGTTTGCCAGCGGTTGTTCATTAACAGTTAGTAACGATGTATTGGCAGATATTTATAATAATCTTGATTTCTTCAAAGATAAGATATTGCTTCGCCCACAGGAAGTATCAAATAATCCGGAAATCGCACGTCGTATGGGATTAGTTGCCATTAATACAGCTCTGGAAGCCGATATTTTCGGTAATATCAATTCAACGCATGTTTCAGGTACACGTATGATGAACGGTATTGGTGGTTCTGGTGATTTCACCCGTGCGGCCATGTGTTCTATTTTCACTACTCCATCTACAGCAAAGGATGGAAAGATCAGTGCTTTTGTACCGATGGTATCTCATCTTGACCATAGTGAACATTCCGTTAAAGTGATCATTACGGAATATGGAGTGGCTGATTTGCGCGGTAAATCCCCTATTCAACGTGCCCGTACAATTATTGATAACTGTGTTCACCCTGATTACAGGCCATTACTGAATGAATATCTGGAAATGGGCGTCAAAGGGCATACTCCTCAAAATCTGAAATGTTGTTTTGCATTCCATGAAGAATTGGCAAATAGCGGAGATATGAGAAATGTCGATTGGAGCAAATATTAAGCAAAATAATAAAAATTATATAAAAAGAGCTGGATATTGTAAATATTCAGCTCTTTTTTGTTCTTTTTCGACGTGCTAAATTATCTCAAGTGATGCAGGTAATTTTAT
>DAMCDT010000086.1:0-12188 GCA_032058265.1 Tannerellaceae bacterium | reverse complement strand
ATCATTTTGTTATAGCACAATTACAGTTATTTTTTTAACTTTGTTTGATTATAAACGAAGAAAAAGCGTTTAACATTATCTTGGTTCTCGAAGTCTGGTAAATTTCAAAATTCCAAAGATATATGTATTAAACGCTCACGCCGTTATAGGAGGCGTGGGCTGTTTGTGCTTATCATGGAAAAGGTTTACCAGAGCCTGAGGACCTGATAGGTTGGCAGTTCCCACGCTTTTTATATATGAATATCTGAAACAAGGGAACAGTGAGGATACATACTTAACTTACATGCATTCACTAACCTTATCTCTGTATTATTTAAAAATTGAGAAAACCCTTAGATATATCTTTTTAATATATATCTGCCTTATTTCCATCATGAATATCCATGCTAATCCCGTTTTACGGAAATTGAATATTTCCGACTTATCCAACAATGCCGTCCTCTATATGCATTGTGACAGAGTGGGGAATATGTGGTTCGGTACGTATGATGGATTGAATTTATATAACGGTAAACATACCTATGTGTTTCGTTATGACCCTGGTGATCCGCATTCCATCGACGGAAATATAATTCGTAAAATTATTGATGGAGGCCCCGGCCATATTTGGGTATCTACTATTATGGGGTTAAACCGGATATCCATATCAGATAAAAAAGTAGTACAATCATATTCACAATATCCTGAAACATATTTATTAGCTTCCGACTTTTCAGGACATGCGCTTTTTATATCTTCGGATAATTATATCTCCTATTTTTCTCCTGAACAAGAAATGTTTCATGATATATTTATTTCGGGATTGAGTGTAGATAGTATTAAGGAACTCTTTTATGATGGGCATAAATTCTACCTTCTTACGGTTGATGGTTTGTTAAAACAGCTAGAACTTGATAAAGACCCTTCTTCTGTTTCATTAAAATCACATGAAAGTTCGTTACATACATTAGAGATAACTCATGCTTTTTATGATAAGGGAGCGGGCGATTTGTTTTTTGTAGATATAGCGGATAAATTGTATGCCTATAATAGTAAAAGTAAACAAAAAGAATTAATAGCAGATTTATCTACATTAAACCATACCTATTCCGGCATATCGCAAATACTCTCGTGGAGGTCGGATATCTATATTTCGTATATGAATGAGGGAATGGTGAGATTAGACAAAAAAAATGGGCTAATTCAATGCGTACCTATTGATATCAATGCAGGTGTGTTCAGCTTATGTAAAGATCATTTGCAGGACATTTTATGGATAGGAACCGATGGGCAGGGAGTGAATATGTATTATCACGAAAATAAATCCTTTGAAATGATCGATTTGGCCGACCTTCCTTATTCTTCCCAAAAACCAGTCAGAGGTATTTATACTGATCATCAGAATACGCTTTGGGTAGCAACTAAAGGCGATGGTATCTTTAGGATACACGACTATGATTTGTATAACCGGCAAGTTTTTAATAAAGACAAAATAGTGCATTATACAACTGAAAACGGATTAGCAGATAACCAGGTTTTTTGTTTTTTGCGTAGTGCAGACAAGCAAACGCTTTGGATTGGTTCGGAAGGAGCTGGTTTGTCTTATTACTCGTATAAAGATGACAAAATTTATACGATTAATGAGGATATACGTTGGGTACATTCAATTTGCGAAATTAATGATTCTGTTTTATGGCTGGCAACAACCGGAGCCGGTTTGGCAAAAGTATCAATTGATAAATCTACGCATCCGTATACGTTGAAAAGTATTGATTTTCTTGTTTTTGAGATAAGGGGAAGAATATGTAAAAATTTTCATTCTATGATTTTCGATGGCGATTCTTCATTATTGATAGGTATACGTGGGGGGTATGGAGCTATCCGTATGAATATATATACGAATGAAAACAAACTATTTTCTCCTGATAAGCGTGAGATTTCTGCTATCGGGGATGTTTTAAGTCTTCATGTTAAGAACGACTCCGTTTATTATTTAGGTACCAGTTCCGGACTGGTGAAAATAGATGGTGAGGAAAAAACTCAATTTAATCGCAAAGATGGAATTGCAAATGATATGATACATGGAATTTTAGAAGATAATACCGGCTGCCTGTGGTTGAGTACTAACCGGGGATTGACCAAATATAATCCGGCAAATAATCTTTTCCATAATTTCTATCATCCGGATTTGGCAATTACCGAATTTTCCGATGATGCCTATTGGAAATGCCCATATACCGGCCGTTTATTTTTTGGCGGCATAAACGGATTGGTATGGCTTGATCCTATACGTGGGGATACCCAAAAGTTTATGCCCGAATTGCGATTTTTGGATGTAATAATGAAAGGGAAAAGCTATAGCCTGACTTCCCTTACGGACGGGTTGGTGATACCACCTTCGATTTCTTCTTTTACGATCTCGTTTGTAGCTACCAATTATATTAATGGCTATAATTATGAATATGCGTATCTTCTCGACAACTACGATACATCATGGGTGCCGTTACAGAAAAATAATGAAGTAACATTTTCTAATCTTCCTTATGGGCGGTATGTATTAAAAACCAAATATAAAGACGATGTACACGATGCGAAAATAAAAGAATACTGTTTACCCATTTATGTAAGGCCCCCCTGGTATCTGACTCGATGGGCTATCGGGGGATATATTGCTTCGTTCTTTTTAGTATTGGCTGGTATAATAAAATGGGTGCAGAAGCGATTTGAAAAAAAACAGCAACTTCTGGCTCAGCAGATACAGAATGAGCAAAAAGATAAGTTATATAAAGCCAAACTGGATTTTTTTACGAATATTACTCATGAATTATGTACCCCGCTTACTCTAATCAATGGAATAACAGATAATATTGAATGCTTTAAGGTTGAAGACTCAAAAGAATTATTTAAAGAAACTATCGAAATACTACGCAAAAATGTAAAAGGGCTCAATGAATTAATTCAGGAAATACTCGATTTCAGGAAAATAGAAGAATCAGGTTTTACTGAATTAAAAATTAAAAGAGTAAATATATCTGAATTTATATGGAGGCAAAGTGCTTTGTTTTTGCCGGTTGCAGAAAAGGATAATCTCAATTTCAAAGTGGAGGTAGCTGATGATTTGTACTGGAATACGGATGTTGACGCTTTTAAGAAGATATTTATGAATCTGCTCTCCAATGCTTTTAAATATGTGTCAGAAAAAGGGGATATACATGTTTGGGTTATGAGCACTGATAAACAGTTAATACTTAAAATATATAATACGGGTATCGGTATTGAGGAATCTGAAATTCCGCATTTATTCGACAGATTCCATGTTTTGGAACATTTAGATGGAAATAAATATAATCAGACAACCGTTCAGCATGGTTTAGGATTATTTATCAGTCAAAATTTGGTTCAATTATTGGGAGGGGAAATAATAATACGCAGCGAAGTGAATAAATATGCAGAGGTAGAGGTCGTATTGCCTTTATTGAAGATAGAAGAAGAGCAGGGTTTATCCCTGTCAGAATCGATAGTTGCTCCAAAAGAAGACTTTTCCAAACCCGTAATTTTGGTTATTGATGACAACAAAGACATTGTATGGCTGATAAAAAACACTTTGTCGGAAGAATATAAAATAAAAGAAGCTTTCAATGCGTCTGAGGCTTTGAGCTTTTTAGAGAAACATATTCCTGTACTGATTATTACGGATATCCTGATGCAGGGAATGAACGGATTGGATTTTATCAGGCAAATAAAATCCGTTAGATTTACAAGGCATATACCTGTTATTATTGTGTCAGCAAAGATTAGTGCACAGGAACAGGCCGAAGGATTGAATCTGGGCGCGGATATTTATCTTACAAAACCTTTCTCTTCTCTTGTATTACGTTCAACGGTCAATCGTCTTATTTCAACGAAGAAAGAACTGAAAGAGTATTATTATTCTCCCGAAAGCGCCTATGAACTGTTTGGTGGGCAATTATTACATCAGGAAGATAAAAACTTTATGGATACGGTGACTGAAATTATAAAGGAAAATCTTAATAAAGAAAACTTCGGCCCCGAGTTAATTGCTGAAAAAACAGGATTGAATACACGCAATTTTTATAGGAAATTTAAGAAGATAACATCTCTTTCCCCGACCGATTTTATTAAAGACTACAGATTTATTTATGCCGCACAGCTTTTGATTACTACAAATCTAAGCATTCAGGAAATTATTTATAAAGTAGGAATAAATAACAAATCGTATTTCTATCGTGAATTTTTGAAAAAATATCAGATGACTCCTAAAGAATATAGAACACAGGGAAAAACAAACTGATTCTCGATTATCCTACTTTGCAGAAAAGGTGTCACGAATACCCATTTGGTTATTTAAGACACCTTTTCTGCATAGCAGGATATACATTTTTTAACTAGAAACCTCTACTATTGCAACAAATTGTTAATCTTAAAATTTGTTTAAGCAGTTGCTGAGAAATTAAAGATTAGGCTAAAATATGTGAGAGCTTTGTTTCAAATTTCTAATTTAAATTATTCTATTATGAATTTAATCTTCAGCTTGAAAAGGGGGAGTATACGTATGTTGTCGGTATCCCTTTTTCTTTATGTTTTGGGAATGTCTGTATCTGCCCAACAAGTGACAGTCAGAGGTGTTGTAAAAGACCCAGGAGGGCTTGAAATTATCGGCGCTAATGTTGTGGAGAAAGGTACAGTAAACGGGACGGTTACCGATATGGATGGTAATTTCACGTTAGATGTAAAACAGGGAAGTACCCTGGTGATTTCTTATATTGGCTTTTCTACACTAGAGCTACCTGCAACGGCCAATATGAACATTATTTTAAATGAAGACAACCAGCGACTGGAAGAAGTAATTGTCGTGGGGTATGGTACAACTGTAAAGAAAGACTTAACTACAGCAGTTACCAGTGTCAGCCGAAGCGATTTTATCCAAGGAGCTGTAATGGATCCAATGCAGATGATCGATGGGAGAGTAGCCGGATTGGCTATTTCAAGTACGGCGATCGGTGATCCGAACGCTTCTTCAACTTTGCAGATTAGGGGCGCCTCTTCATTGAAAGCTGGCAATACTCCCCTCATTGTTATTGATGGGATGCCCGGCGGCGACCTTCGAAATCTGTCTCAACAAGATATCGAATCGATTACGGTGTTGAAAGACGGTTCTGCTGCTGCCATTTACGGTTCACGTGGCGCCAATGGAGTTATCCTTGTTACAACAAGGCAGGCCACAGCCGGAAAAGTCTCAATTGCTTATGATGGCTATGTTAATCATTTAATGGTTGCCGCCCAACCAGACATTCTTTCACCGGATGAATTCGTAGCAAAAGGGCGTGCTAAAGATTTCGGTTCACGTACGAAATGGTACGATGAACTGATTAACAAGAATAATTTCGGACAAAATCATAATGTCTCCTTGTCGGGCGGTTCAGAGAATACAATGTTCCGTATTTCGGCCAGCTATAGGAATGCAGATGGTATTGATATCGCATCTGGAAGAGAAGAATATGGACTACGTGCCAGTTTCCGGCAAATAACGTTGAATAATCGTTTAGAAGTAGGAGGTAATATTTCGTACAGGGTAGCCGAAGAGGATTATACGGATTATGCGTCTTTTCGTGTGGCTGCCAAATTGAATCCTACAGTCGACAAAGATGAGATGGAATATTTCAAAGGCCGTTTCGACGAGTGGAATCCTATAAAGAATCTGACCGAGCGCGAAAAAGGTGCTACTCAGGAATATATAACAACTGATTTCAATATCAAATTAAATATCTTAGATAACCTAAATACCGAGCTGAAGTTGGCTCGTCAGGGACACAACAAGAAAGAACGTGAGTATTATACCAAATACCACAGGGAATCAATTGATAATGATAGGGCAGGCCGTGCTCGTTTGACACAGGAAAATTGGGTAGACTGGACATTCGAATGGTTGGGAAACTATTCGTTCAAAGTAGATAAACATGACTTTAAAGTAATGGGGGGCTATTCTTATCAGGAATTTAACTGGGAAAAGTTCTGGGCTGAGAATATGGATTTTCCTAGTGACCAGTTTAAGTGGAATTACCTGCAAGGCGGACGCTGGAATAAGGCTGATGGACGTTTAGGAATGGAGTCTGAAAAGACAAAGGAAAAAACTATTGCTTTCTTAGGGCGTGTAAATTATGACTACGATAATATTTTCCTTTTAACTGCATCTATACGTTATGAAGGAAATACGAAATTCGGTGAAGACCATAAATGGGGTGCATTTCCAGCTGCTTCAGCAGCTTGGCGCTTCTCACGTCTTTCTTTCTTTGAAGATAAACCGTATGTTGACGATTTAAAACTTCGTTTTTCGTATGGTATCACCGGTCGCTCGGCTTTCGACAAATATATTGCGTTAGCTAAATATACCGGATATGGTTGGCAGATTAACGATAGTGGACAATGGATTCAGGTATATGGGCCGGGCAACAACCCCAATAAAGATTTAGTTTGGGAAAAACAAATCTCTTATAATATAGGGGTCGATTATACCTTGTTTGGGAATCGCCTGTGGGGAGCTGCCGAATTCTTTATCCGTGAAGGAAAAGATGTAATTGCCGAATATGATGTGCCTGTACCTCCTTATCTACACCAGAATTTATGGACAAATGTTGGAACAACTAATAGTAAAGGTTTCGAATTACAGATAAATGGAGATATTGTACGTACAAAAGACTTTAATTATAATTCCTTTGCTACAGTTTATTATGTGAAATCCAAATTGTCGTCATTCTCTAACCAAACGTTTACCAAAGGGTATATTGATGGTAATAGCTTGCCTTCTCCGGGTAATCCAGGGCCTGCTCAGCGATTGGCTGACGGAAAAGAAATGGGCTCTTTTTACGGGTATAAATATGCCGGTGTAGACGAGCAAGGCAGAATCATGATCTATAAAGGAGGCGATACGGAAGGAGAGAAAATCCTGGCTGATGATGCACAAGACTCAGACCGTACCTATATAGGTAACGGTGCTCCTAAATGGGTAATAGCTTGGGGCAATACTTTTATGTATAAAGGATTTGATTTGAGCTTTAAATTCCAAGGATTATTTGACTACGACATCCTTAACATTGAACAAATGTATTTGGGCTTGCAAGCTGAGCCTGAAATTAACCTTCTTCATTCCGCGTATGAAAAGAATGCACATATCTTAGGTACAAAGAAAGTTACTGATTATTTTATTGAAAATGGTAATTATGTAAAATTAGACAATATTACGTTAGGCTGGACTCCTAAACTCAAGACAAAATGGATTTCCAACTTACGTGTGTATGGTACAATCAATAATGTATTTACCATTACAAAGTTCACTGGTATGGATCCTGCTAACATTAAAACAACAGGAATATGGCCGGGCATACGTGCGGGAAATGATGATTCTAACCCTATGGATATTTATCCTACGACTCGTAATATTACGTTTGGTATTCAAATCAGTTATTAATCTAAAAGAGAAAGTAATATATTATGAAAAGTTTTAAATATGCTAAATATTATATAGTCAGCGTGTTGTTTTTAGCTGGACTGCTGCAATCGTGTACGGATCTGACGGAAGAACCTTTCAGTATGCTTATTGCAGACACTTATTTTACGGATAAAAATTCAGTGGAAGCGGCAGTATTGCGTCCTTATGAACATGGGCACTGGTGTGCATGGGATGGAGACCGTTGGCTACTACAAGAACTAACTGCCGACCATTTTGTATGGACACAGAAAGGGAAACATGGCTGGGATGAAGGACAATGGGTACGTCTTCATGGCCATAACTGGGACTATTTGCAAAATCAAGTGAACGGAAGCTGGGTAGGCCCTTATCAGGGAATTGCGCAAATTAATAATGTATTAACAGATTTTGAGAGACTTGATTTTGCTGCAATTGGAGTGACTGACGCTGAAAAAAATAATTATATCAGTGAACTTCGTGCATTACGAGTTTGGTATTACACATTTTTAATAGACTTTTTCCGCTATGTTCCTATTGTAGAAGATATATCTACATTAAAAGAACAATCTACTCCTCAGGAGGTATTTGCTTACATGGAGAAAGAATTATTAGAATGTATTCCAGGATTAAACCAGAAGCCGGTAACAGGTAGATTTAATCAAGCTGGTGCGGCTAGTATTCTCGTGAGAATGTATCTGAATGCGGAAAAATGGATTGATACGCCTAAATACACTGAATGCGCCCAGATAGCTCAAGATATTATTGATGGAAAATACGGAACAAGTTTTTCAATAGATACTGATTATCGAGGCCCTTTCCATCGTTCTTTTGTAGGAAATATGTCACCGGAAAATATATTTGAATGGCCTCATAAACGTAATATGTATGAATTAGGATGGCTATATCCGTCACATCATCATTATAAATCAAGTTCTATATTAGATGCTGATGGATGGAATGGATATAATGGTATTCATTTAACTCCTTCCAGGGATCTTGATGGAAATTTATATAATTTCAAATTAGGTATGCCTTACGAAAAGTATGCTGATGCAGACTACAGAAAGCAGAATTATGAAGTCATTAATGACAAAGGTGATACTAAAGGCTTTTTCTTAGTTGGTCCTCAATATGAATTTGATAGAGAAAAAGGGTATGGATATGATTTATCTAAACCAGTTACCGGATCGGAAGAGTATACAGATAAACAATTAATATTTGTAGATCAGGTAGGACGTTTTTCTGAGAAACCAGGTGGACGTTGGGAAGAAGGCTCCACCGTTACAACGGGCGAAGAAAATTCCGGAATTCGTCTGATGAAATTTGGCCCGCTACCAAATACATATGGGCATTTCATGAATCAATCTATTGCGGAAATCCGTTTGGCGGAAATTTATTATTCATTGGCCGAATGCAAATACAGGGCAGGAGATAAAGCCGGTGCAGCCAAATTGTTGGATGCTGTTCGCCAACGTAACTATCCCGAGGCGGAATGGCCAAAATACAGCTATGAACAGAATATAGCCACATTGACTGACCAAGAATTTATCGATGAATGGGGACGTGAATTCTTAGGTGAACATCGCAGACGCACCGATTTGATCCGTTGGGGGCGTTTTAGCGAAGCATGGTGGAACAAAGAACAGGATAAGACGGATAAAGACTATGAAGTATTTCCTATCCCATCACGTATTCTCAATTCAAACCCATTTCTCAAACAAACAACAAGAGGTTGGGAGTAGAGAAATTTAAAAAGACCTATCTGGTTACAGGTAATTTTTATTAAATGCTAATTAAACCTTTAAAGGTATCCTCGTTCTGGGGATACCTTTTCTTATTTGTAGATAAAGTGTGTTTAACTTTCTTCTTTTAAACCTCTGTCTTTTTTAAAAGAGCCATTTTCAGCAGGAGGGCATTCCATACTCCGACTTCATTGACCGGTAATTGCTGATAATAATCCAACCGTTTCATTACATCATGGCGGATACTTTGTATTTCCGGATCGTTGCAATTCTTGCCGAGTTGGCCTAATATATGTAAACCCTTGGGCAGGCTTTTTGGCGATTTCTTAATAAGAAGACCTTTATTATAAAGGAATTTATGGAGGTAATCCATATTGACGAAAGAGTAATACTCGCGGACGAGCTCATCCTGCCGGGCTGTGGTGCTCATTGAATGGACACGGTAATGATACAAAGGATCAGGATACATCACCATCCTTCCGATGCGGAACAGCGCCTTGCATAAAACTTCCGTGATCTCAAATATACTTCCTTCCGTAGCTTTTAAATTATCAAACAATTCTTTTTTGAATAGTTTATCATGCAGGCAATTACGGATAACCTGGTCTTCATACAATTCGCATAATGCTTTCCTGCGGTTAAAATCTTTCACACGGTCCACATGGGAGCTAATCTCATAATCGAAATCTTTCTCAATATAATGTGGGCAAGTAGCAATATCAGCATTAAATTCACGGATAAGGCGGTAAAGCATCGATACCATATCCTCCTCTATCCAGTCATCACTATCCACAAAAGCAATATACTTACCTTTCGACTGGACATAACCTGCGTAACATGCGCGGGCGAACCCCTGGTTCAACTGGTTGAAAACGCGGATGCGTTTATCTTTCTTCGCGAAATAATCACAGATGGAGGCGGACTGATCGGTCGATCCGTCATTCACTAAAACAATGTCAAGGTTGGTATATGTTTGGTTAATGATAGAGTATAAGCAAGCGCCCAGATATATTTCAGAGTTATATACCGGTATGACTATACTTATAAGTGGAGAATCTTTCATAAAAGCAATTTAAATTACTAAAAGAGAATTGTATCAAAGTACAATAATATAAAGAACACTGAGACTTTGAGACACTGAGTATTATAATTGCTAATAAATAAAGACTCCGCGTCTCCGCGTCTCCGTGTTCGATAGTTTATTCTTTAGCCGCACGTTCGTTTACGTATCCTTCAGCTATTTTAGTCAAAGTAACGTCGGTATTCTTTTCTTGTGCAAGAATTTCTTCAAGAAGTCTTTTCACATCCTGGTTTTTCATTACATCCGCGAAAATGCGCAAAGTCCCGTAAGCAGCTATTTCGTAATGTTCAGCTTTCTGGGCGGCCAGAATAAGGCCTGCGTCGCGTGTAAATGTATCTTTTTTGGTGTCGTCGATTACCGATTCGGCTTCTTTGATCAACCCGTCCATTGCATCGCATTTCTTTGCTTCGGGTTTTTCTCCCAGCAATTCAAACACTTTTTCTACTTTTTTAATCTGCTCTTGTGTTTCCATTGTATGTTTTTCAAAGGCAGCAGCCAGTTTGTCACTGGTAGAAGCTTTTTGCAATTTTGGTAACGCTTTGGCTAAATGTTGTTCAGCCCAATAAATGTCTTTCAGTTCTTCCACGAAAAACTCCTGGAAAGAAGATTTACTTTTATCATTCATAGTCAAACAGTTTAATAATTTGTCCATAGTAAACCAATGCCACAACGATTAGTTTTTAATTAAAATCAGATTTAACCTTAATTAATGCTTTTTTAAGGAAGTACGAATATTTGTCGATTTATGGTGGTATTACCACACACAGGTAACACAGATCTCGTGGATTCACACCGAAAGCCTACGAACATTCAGGTATAATATATGTTTATAGATTTATGGAAGAAAAAGAGACAAAGCAACCATGGTACGCCATGGATATCGAGACTGTAACGAGTGAGTTGGATACAAACGGCAATTCGGGGCTATCAGCAGAAACTGCTAAAAAACGCCTGTCGGAATATGGCGAAAACCGTTTGCCCGAGAAGAAAAAGAAGAATATAGTGCTCCGGTTCCTGAAACATTTCAACGACGTACTAATTTATATTCTTTTTGCCGCAGCCATCGTTACATTTTTATTGAATGAGTATGTAGATACCATTGTAATACTATTGGTGGCAATCATTAATGCGTCCATTGGTTTCTTCCAGGAAAACAAAGCGGAGAAGGCCCTCGATAATATCAAGAATATGCTTTCGCTGAAAGCTAACGTAATCCGCAACGGCGACCGTATCGAAATCGATGCCGAAGAAGTAACCGTCGGCGACATTATATTACTCAACCCGGGAGATAAAGTCCCGGCCGATGCAAGGTTGATTGAAGCAAGCAACCTCAAAGTAGAAGAATCATCACTAACAGGAGAGTCTGTCCCGTCCGACAAACAAACCGGTGAACTGGACGACGACACCGTACTTGGCGACCGTACTAATATGGTCTTTTCGAGTACAACCGTCAGCGCAGGAACAGGAAAAGCCATCGTTACCGTAGTCGGTGAAGAAACAGAGATTGGTAAGATAAACCAGATGATGTCCGACGTGGGCGAGATTACTACTCCGCTCTTAAAGCAGACGGCCAAGTTCGGGAAAACCATATCCATTTTTATTATAGCCATTGGCGTATTGGTTTACCTGTTCGGATACTTCTTCCGCGATTATGAAGCAGGAGAGCTTCTGTTGTCCGTTATAGGACTATCCATCGCCGCTGTGCCCGAAGGACTACCCGCCATTCTGTCGATTATCCTGGCGATAGGTGTGCAAAACATGGCGAAGCGCAATGCCATTATCCGAAACCTGCCGTCGGTAGAAACGTTGGGCGCCGTTTCCGTTATATGTACCGACAAAACGGGGACGCTTACTAAAAACGAAATGACGGTAAAGACACTTATCAACGCCGCGCGGGTAT
>DAMCDT010000085.1:0-12267 GCA_032058265.1 Tannerellaceae bacterium | reverse complement strand
CGCTTCAATTCCGGATTGCTCATCGTACGCATACATATTAATGATACCGGCTTCATTCGAATAGGAGATATTGGTAGGCACATAAAAAGAAAACTCGAAAGTACCGTCTTTTACCTCACTGTTAAATACCCCCATCGTGTTCGGATACATATCAAAGGTAAATCTGGCACCCACACCATTATTGTCGAGTGTAGTCACCTTTTGTTTGCTATCCAGTATCGTTACATCCAAAGAGCCGGAAAACCCTGAAGCTATCGTCGAGTCAGGATTAATTACTTCACCCCTGATTGTAATTTTCTCCTGTGCCCTGAAAGGAATGGAATCATTACCGACAGGTTCACCATTTATGGTTGTTACTCTAATGCCATATTCCGGATAAGATAGTTTCATGGCAGGGTCACCAATTAATATGAAGTTCAGTTTATTATTACCACTTAAACTATTTTTTGTGTTTCTCAATACTTGTCCCAATGTTAGCCTTCGATTTGAAGAATCTCTGTTAAATAATTCTTTTATCAACCGGTCATTCAGATGAAAGTTTGGATTTGAATCTACAACCCGCGTAGTGGTAAATAACGCAATACCTCCGCTTTTGGATAAGAATATTTCTTCACCCGCCGATGTTTCAGAATCATCAAAACGGGTAAAGTCACAGGTGGCAGTGATCCAAAGGGGTAATTGAGTATGTTTAAAACCGGCAATAGTTTCTTTATTCAAGACATCCTCATCACTCCATTTCTGGGTACTTCCATGCCCGGTGTAGTTAATAAGTAACAAACCTTCATTTAATTGTTCCTTAATGCTTCTCTTCACATCCTCATAAGTTCCGTTTTCTTTTTTATAATAATCGAAGAATATCTTATTAACAAGGAATTCCGGGTGGCGTCTCTGTACTGAATCAGCTATCTGGTTTGCATATTTCATGTGATCTATGGTGAAAGAAGGTTTGTCAGATTTACTTCCATCGTCGGCGACAAAAGTAAGTTTGTTCTTCCATGATCCGGTCACTTTATTATCCATGTAATCTGTAATTTTATCGACCGCAGCAGTTGCTTGTGACAACGTTCGAATCGGAAGCCTGCCGATTCCTAATTGAATATCTCTGGTACCGAAACTCTCATCTGTTAAAGCACCGAAATAATCATCTGTCACATAACTATAATAAGTCAATGAATTATAAGACTGATATGTTAGCAGGAAAGTAGACGGTGAAACATTTCTCCACTCAGTGGTTAGATGACGGTTATCATACGCTCCGTCTCCGAAAAGAAGGAGATATTTAGGCTTGTCAGCTTCATTGTCATTACGGTCATAAAACATTTTCATAAAACGACGGTAAGCAGTCGCATCCGGCGTACCGCTCGAAAACTCATTATATATCTGCTCCGGCGTTACTACCTCAACTTTTAACGGATCATTCGGGTCTGTACGATGTCTTTCAGCCAATCTCTCCGCCTGGTTATAAAAGGCGGAAGGTGATATGATAACCATATCCGTTTGCTGGATATTATGGAGATTCTGATTGGGTACAGTACTTTGTTCGATCTCCCAACCATTCAAAGTATTATTTGTTTGTACCGCTACAAACTCGCGGAGTTCATTTCCGGCAGGAATAGTAAATGACAAATCAGAGCCACTCAGGCTTGTTTCCATTAGTTTGGGATTTATTCCATCCGTTACATCCAATACTACCGTATTCGCATCTGCACCCTGGATAGTAAATTTAGTTACATTTCCGATGGAAGTAGTGCAACGGAAAAAAGTATAGCCTCCATATATTTTTAACCGCCGTTTCACATGTAAACGGATATAATCCAGATATACATTTTCATCACCTGATTTACTGTAAGAGACAACAGCCTTTATATTTTCACTTTTATCACCTTCCCAAATCGCTGTCCTAGAACCTATATTTGCAACAGTATAACTATCATCAGGCAAACCAATACCTATTTCACTTATTACAGTTTGTCCATTCAGGCTCAAACTTGCTGAACCGGGAGTACTTCTCGGACGTGCGATAAACTGCATCGTTACTTTGCCATCATCATTAGTGATGCCGGGAATATTAAATACGTCCGGATCGGAGATCGTTTGCGATCCTCCGCCCATAAAAGACTCCCCATATAATTCACGGCCTGATTTGTTAGGTGATACTCTTTCCTGTTCATGTACCCTGTATTCGTCATAAGTAGTCATGTTAAGGACAGCTCCGGTTGTGGAAGCTTCTTGCGCCATCTCGCGGCTACCATATTCGTCCGTCAGGAAGTAATAGCTGTTTGTAGCGTATGGATTATTGGTATGGACAAACGTATTTGAAGTCCGGTTATATTCCCATTTCACATATCCTTTTCCATAAAAAAGGATATAATTCTCCCCCCTGTAAATAGCCATAGAAGGAAGATCATCTATGTAAGCAGATGTATTGCTGAAGTTCTCATCCAAAGGCCAGCCACCATATCCGTGAACAGATACTTTGGTTGGATCGGAAAACCCCATCTTCCTCAGCTCGTCATACGTGATTTTATAGATGCCGGAGTTTGGCGATGACAGTTTTATTTTAACCCATTTCCCTTTTGACAGGACAGACTCTTGAGCGTAACTGCTTAGATCAGTCGCATGCAAAACAGAAGTAAGGCAACACAAACTTATAAATAAAAGAAAAAGTTTTTGTATCATTTCACATTAAAGTCTAACAGCTTCCTTTCGCCGATATACCCTTGTAAATGGTCGCCTATATGAACAGGCCCTACACCTGCGGGAGTTCCTGTAAAGATAAGGTCACCGATTTTTAAAGTAAAGAAACGGCTCACGAAAGCCACTATTTTATCTACCGGGAAAATCATATCGGCTGTATTTCCTTCCTGTATTTTGTTTCCGTTTATATCCAGATGAAATGAGATATTATTTATCTCATCTGCATCAGAAAGAGGAATGAAAGTTCCTATAACAGCCGAATTATCAAAAGCTTTACTTAGTTCCCAGGGTAATCCGTCTTTTTTCAACCTGCGTTGTAAATCGCGGGCGGTAAAGTCGATACCCACGGTTATTTCGTTGTAATAACGATGAGCAAAACGTTCAGCAATGTTCTTCCCTAAGCGGTCTATCTTTACGACAATCTCGGTCTCGTAATGGATCTCAGAAGAGAAATCAGGTATAAAAAACGGTTTCCCGTCTTTCAGTAACGAAGAGTCTGATTTCATAAAAATAGTAGGCTCTGATAATTCTAACGAATTATGCATCTCTTTATTGTGAGCAACATAATTCATTCCTACGGCGATAATTTTCATCTACGGCGATAATTAAGCTGGTTCAAACGGTTAAACATAACAGCAAGGTGAGCATACATGGAAGTATTCTGTACTACTACATGACGGGGAACACGGATACGGAAAGGAGTGAAATTCCAAAGGGCTTTTATGCCTTCTGTTATGATATGGTCGGTTACCTCCTGCGCCTGGTCGACAGGTACTGTAATGATGCCTATAGTGGCATGGAGTTCTTTTTGACGGGATGGAAATTCGCTGATGTGGAATACTGGAATTCCGTTAATTGATGTACCGGCCAACTCATGGCGGATATCAAATCCGGCTACGATCTCCAACCCGTACTGGTTAAGCCCGGAGTCTTGCAAAAGGGCAGCTCCCAGGCTACCGACTCCGAATAAAAACGCTTTATGTTGCTGTGTAAATCCAAGGAAATCTTCCAGTACGGAAACTAATGTGTCGATTTCGTATCCCACCCTTGTCTTGCCTGAAACATTTACAAATGAAAGGTCTTTGGCAACCTGGCTTGAATCGACATTGATCTCTTTAGCTATCTGGGTAGAAGAGACATATATTTCACCTTTTCCTTTCAATAATTTCACAAAGGCAAGATACCAGGGCAGTCTTCTAAGGGTCGGTTCCGGTACTTTCCAATTATGTTTAGTCTCTTCAATCTCCATCTCCATTTATATTAATATATGTACAAAGGTACAACTTTTTCTCTACAGTATATTTTCCATGATAGTATTTATATTCTTTATACTCTCAGGCCTTGTAATTACTTACCATGTATATTGTAAACCTAAGGTAAATAAGCCGGAAAAGATGGTATTGAAATACAATTTGATATGGATATGCAGGTTTTAATGATATAATTTAATAGATTGCCTTTTTTTGCTAACTCCGGTTTTAAACGATTATAGGCTGATAAAAAAAGAATTTGAGCCTTTTTGTAAATCATGCGGATAATTTTTATAATTCATTGGGATCATTTTGGAAAAACAATAGGACTATTTTTACAAAATAACCGAATAATTTTACCAAAATACCATAGTTTTTCAGTCAAAAGCATGATATTTTGTTTCTATAATTGAAAAAAAGAGAAATATTTTGTTTCGATATTTGCATTTTAACATCTGGAAGAATGGAAAATATGAGCAAAATAAAATAACCAAAACAACACCCTAAATCCCCTGAGGGGGACTTTTTGTTACAATTATATTGTTTCTTCCCTTCAGGGGACACTGAGAGGGGTTTCTTTTATATCTATTTGTATTTCCCAACTATCAAATGCCGGAGGTATTTATAATAAGCTTCGTATCCGTGGCCGGATATTCATTTTATTTGATAGCAGAATTATCATTCTGTCAAATTACCATTTTGCTTATCTGCATCACGCTCCGGGTTTCAAATTGCTATCCTTTAAATATTGGCTGAAAGAAAATAGAGTAAATAAAAAAATTAATGTAAATTTGCGCTCTTTCATTACAAATTGTAATTTTATCGCATTCTTTAATAACAAATACGACTAATGGGAAATAATAAAGTAATAGGTGCGAAGATTAAAAGCATCCGTGAAGCAAAACAACTTACCGTTAATGAAGTTGCCGAACGTTCAGGCTTGAGTATTGAGCAGGTAGAACGAATTGAAAATAATATTGACTTTCCATCGCTGGCTCCGCTTATTAAGATTGCGCGGGTGCTCGGTGTACGTTTGGGAACTTTCCTTGACGACCAAACGGAACTGGGACCTGTTATTTGCCGCAAAAAAGACAGCAAAGAAGAAAACAGCATAAGTTTTTCCAACAATGCAACGGTAGCCCATAAACATATGGAGTACCATTCATTGTCGCATGATAAATCCGGGCGCCATATGGAGCCATTCCTTATCGATATAGCGCCTTCTAAAGATGTTGACTTTATACTTTCAACGCATGAAGGTGAAGAATTTATTTACGTACTGGAAGGGATTGTAGAAATCAATTACGGTAAGTATACTTTTATCTTGGAGGAGGGAGATAGCATATATTACGATTCGATTGTAGCCCACCATGTACATGCGGCTAACGGAAGCCCTGCCAGAATATTGGGAGTTGTTTATACGCCTTATTAACGTTTACTTTTATTGACCCTTATGGAATTACAAGAAAAAACACTGGGACAGTGGTTGGAGCATTGGGCAAAAACGACTCCTGACAAAGAATATATCGTATACTCTGATCGTGACCTGCGTTTTACATGGAAGGTCTTTAACGAACGGGTTGACAGGATGGCAAAAGGCTTGCTTTCGATCGGCGTGAAGAAAGGAACGTATGTAGGCATCTGGGCGACAAATGTCCCTGACTGGCTTACATTCCTTTATGCGGGAGCAAAGATTGGCGCTGTATTAGTTACGGTAAATACCAATTATAAACAAAGCGAATTGGAATATCTTGTACAGGATTCCGATCTACATACCCTATGCATTACCGAAGGAGTGTTCGACGGAAGCTATATAGATATGGTTTATAAGATGCTTCCCGAATTGAAAGAATCACAACGGGGTTATTTGAAAAGCGGACGTTTCCCAAACATGAAAAACGTTGTTTTCATCGGGCAGGAGAAATATCGGGGTATGTATAATACTCCTGAGTTGCTATTGCTCGGTGAGAATATTAATGATACAACACTTGAACAGGCAAAAGCCCAGGTGAATTGTTATGACGTAGTAAATATGCAGTACACTTCGGGAACGACCGGTTTTCCGAAAGGGGTGATGCTTACCCATTATAACATTGCCAATAACGGATTTTTCACAGGAGAGAATATGGCATTTACGTCAGACGATAAGCTTTGTTGCTGCGTTCCCCTTTTCCATTGCTTTGGTATTACCCTCGCATCGATGAATGTATTAACCCATGGAAGTACCCAGGTGATGGTCGAACGGTTTGATCCGTTGACAGTATTGGCTTCCGTTCATAAAGAAAGATGTACGGCATTGTACGGTGTACCGACTATGTTCATAGCTGAGTTGAACCATCCGATGTTCGATATGTTCGATCTAACTTCTTTACGTACGGGTATCATGGCGGGATCGTTGTGTCCCCCCGAAGTCATGAAAGCCGTAATGGAGAAGATGAATATCAAACAGATCACCAGTGTATACGGATTGACTGAAAGCTCGCCGGGAATGACCCAAAGCCGGATACATCAAAGTTTTGAAGAACGTTGCTTTACAGTAGGATATGAATATCCGTTCACAGAAGTAAAAGTGCTTGATCCTGAAACCGGAGAAGAATGTCCTGTAGGTGTACCGGGTGAGATATGTTGCCGAGGATATTTGTTAATGAAAGGATATTATAAGAATCCTGATGCGACTGCCGAAGCAATCGATAAAGGCGGATGGTTGCATAGCGGGGATTTGGGAATTAAAGATGAAAGCGGCAATTTCCAGATCACAGGGCGTATAAAAGATATGATCATCCGTGGAGGAGAAAACATTTATCCGCGCGAAGTGGAAGATTATCTTTATAAAATGGAGGGAATACAGGATATTCAGGTAGTGGGCGTAGCTTCCCAGAAATATGGGGAAGAAGTGGGTGCTTTTATTATTCTTCAGGAAGGCGCAAACATAACAGAAGAGGATGTAAAAGATTATTGCCGCGGACAAATCGCACGACATAAGATCCCTAAATATATATTTTTCGTTGATAATTTTCCGTTAACCGGAAGTGGAAAAATACAAAAATTCCGGTTAAGGGAACTGAGCCTTGAACTATTAGCTGAAAGAGGTATTACTACGGTTTAAATCTGGTTATTGATAAATGGAAACCCGTATAGGATAGAAACTATACGGGTTTTTTCATTATAAACTATACATATATATACAATTTATAAAGAGGTAATCCGTTGGTATTAAAAGGTAAATATGTACCTTTGCCGCCGACTATCCACAAAAGGATGACAGAATTGACAATAATTATCACTTTATTATATGGGAAAGTATAAACTTTATAACAATGTATTGGGATGGATTACTTTTTTAATCGCATCCACCGTTTATTTATTGACTATAGAGCCTACCGCCAGCTTTTGGGACTGCGGTGAGTTTATTTCCTCCGCTTATAAATTAGAAGTAGGGCATCCGCCGGGCAACCCTATATTCATGTTAACTGCCAATTTATTCACTCAGTTTGCTCCCGGTACAGATAAAGTAGCCATGATGGTCAACACTATGTCGGCTCTTTTCAGTGGACTTACCATCCTTTTCTTGTTCTGGACGATTACTCACATGGCTAAAAAGATCATTGTTCGCGATGGAAACGAAATGACAACAGCTAATATGATAACCATTTTCGGAAGTGGTCTTGTCGGTGCATTGGTTTATACTTTCAGTGATACATTCTGGTTCAGTGCGGTAGAAGGAGAGGTTTATGCTTATTCATCCCTCTTTACTGCGGTGGTATTCTGGCTGATCCTTAAATGGGAGGACTTTGCCGATCATCCGCACGCTGACCGTTGGATTATTCTGATCGCTTATATGATGGGATTAAGTATTGGTGTTCACTTGTTGAACCTGCTTTGTATTCCTGCCATCGTGCTGGTATATTACTACAAGAAATTTCCGAATCCTACCATGAAAGGAACGATCACTGCTCTCTTAATATCGTTTGCCATCGTCGGCTTAATGCTTTACGGAGTTGTGCAAGGACTGGTTGAGGTATGCGGATGGTTCGAATTGTTATTTGTAAATGTCCTGGGAATGCCTTACAATTCCGGTGTATTTGCTTATATTATTATAGTGGGCGCAATTTTAGGATGGGCAATCTATGAAACAATGCGTGATGAAATAAATGTTATACGGATGAAGATCGCTTTCATTCTTTCCATTGTCTTACTGGGTATTCCTTTTATCGGAAGCGGATATTTACTGGGTATTACATTGATCATTGCTCTTGTAGCGTTTATGTTTTGGTATAAGAAGATCAATATTAAAGCCTTGAATACAATCCTTGTTTGTCTGATGGTAATAGTTGTAGGATATTCTTCCTATGCATTGATCATGGTTCGTTCGTCTGCAGGCACTCCTATGGATCAGAACGCTCCAAGGGATATTTTTACTCTTCGTACCTATCTGGCACGTGAGCAATACGGACAAACGCCATTATTCTACGGACAAACCTATGTATCAGAAGTAAAATATGAAATAAAAGGCAGAAGTTGTTCTCCTGTTTATGAAGAGGGAGATCCGGTATGGACACGGATTATCAAGACCGACCAGAATGAAAAAGATAAATATTATCCTTCCAGATATAATACGAATTATGAATATGTGGATGAACTCAGCTTGTTGTTCCCCCGAATGTATAGTAACCAGGAAACGCATATCAGAGCTTATAAAGAATGGGCGAATATTAAAGGAGAGCCTGTAAAATATAACCGGTGTGGGGAAACAATTTCCGTAATGAAGCCTACCTTTGCTGAAAATATCCGTTTCTTCTTCTCTTATCAACTGAATTTTATGTACTGGCGTTATTTTATGTGGAACTTTTCCGGACGCCAGAATGATATACAAGGTCATGGAGAATTAACAAACGGGAATTGGATCACCGGGGTTAAGTTCATTGATGAAGTATTGGTCGGCCCGCAAGATGATATGCCTTCGCGCATTGCGGATAATAAAGGGCATAATGTATATTATATGCTTCCTTTGTTACTGGGCATCATAGGATTGTTCTATCAGGCTTATTCCGGGCAAAAAGGTATTCAGGGATTCTGGGTTACTTTCTTCCTTTTCTTTATGACAGGTATTGCTATTGTACTTTACCTGAATCAAACACCTTACCAGCCACGTGAACGGGATTATGCTTACGCGGGTTCGTTCTATGCGTTCAGTATATGGATTGGCTTTGGTGTTGCCGGATTAGCCAGATTACTGCACAAGTATGCGAAAGCTTCACCGGTTATAGCCGCAAGTATAGCGTCTGTCCTTTGTTTGTTCGTTCCTATTCAAATGGCTGGTCAGAACTGGGATGACCATGATCGTTCAGGCCGTTACGTTGCACGTGATTATGGTTTTAACTATTTGGAATCATGTGAACCGAATGCCGTGATATTTACCAATGGTGATAACGATACATTCCCTTTATGGTATGCACAGGAAGTAGAAGGCGTAAGGACAGACGTACGTGTATGTAATACCAGTTATCTGCAAACAGACTGGTATATCGACCAAATGAAGCGTCAGGCGTATGATTCAGATCCGTTACCTATTTCATGGAACAGGGAAGATTACGTACAGGGAACCCGTGATGTAGCCCATGTTCAGGCGATAACGGAGCAACCACTTGATTTAGGCACGGCGTTGAATTGGGTACGGACAAATGATCCTAAATATAAGCAGATACCGGGCTATTCACAACAAGTAGATTATATTCCTTCCAATAAACTGATATATAAGGTAGATTCATCGGCTGTAGTACGGAATAATGTTCTTAGCTCGACATATATGCCTCATCTGCTTAAAGAAATGACTATCGACCTGAGTCATAAAAGTATGCTTGGAAAGCAGGAATTGATCATTCTGGATATGTTGAATAATAACAATTGGGAACGTCCGATGTATTATGCTATAACGGTAAGTCCGGATCAGTTTGTTAACCTGAACGGTTATTTCCAACAGACAGGGATGGCTTATGAAATCGTTCCGATAGAAACAAAAGGAACAGACTTAGCGATCAATGCAGAGAAGATGTATGACAACATTATGAATAAGTTCAAATGGGGTGGAGTGGATAAATCTGGTGTTTATTTAGACCAAACCACCATGAACCAATGCCGCACCTATCGTATTCATGTATTTAGCAGGTTGGCTTCCGTTCTCATAGCACAAGGAGAGAATGAGAAAGCGCTTAAACTATTAGATAAGTGTATGGAAGTACTTCCTCCGGAAAATGTTCCTGTAGATGGTACGGCTCTTTCAATCGGTGAATACTATTATGCGCTTGGAGAGAATGGTAAAGCTGAAGAAATATACGACGCTATAGCAGAAGATGCAATACGCAGCATACGGTGGTACTTCCGTTTAAAACCTCATCAATTAGCATCCGTTATGCGTGAGCTGGAAGAAAATCTGGCTGTATTACAGGAAGTGATGCGGACTAGTGAAAAATACAATCCGGAATATAATAAGAAGTATATGGAAGAGTTCAATAACTTCTTTGCGGCATATTCTTCTGTTCGTAGAGACTAACTATGTTTATTGAACAACCACCCTGGTTATACCGTATATTTTTCCCGGGAGTAATCTGGCGGATTCCATCAAAAGAGAAATGTGTTTATCTCACATTCGATGATGGCCCAATCCCCGAGGTTACTCCTTGGGTTTTGGACACATTGGATAGGTATCATATAAAAGCAACGTTCTTTTGTGTAGGGGATAATGTACAGAAATATCCGGATATATATCAGATGGTCATTGACAAGGGGCATCACGTAGGGAATCATACGCATAATCATCTGCAGGGCATCAGTACATGGACATTGAATTATCTTAAAAATGTTGCGATGGCCGGTGAATATATTAAAAGCAATCTCTTTCGTCCGCCTCATGGACATATGCGTTTACCACAGGTTTTAACCCTTCGCAAGGATTATAAGATCATTATGTGGGATGTTGTTACCCGTGATTATAGCCCGCACATGACTCCTAAAGGTGTATTGAATGTTGTAAAGAACTACACCCGTAATGGTTCTGTTATCGTATTTCACGATTCATTAAAAGCACAAAACAATATGCAACAAGCCTTACCGCGCGCGATTGAATGGCTTCAGCAGGAAGGATACCGATTCAAATTATTTGATTAATTATATAAACGAAAAAACTATGAAACGCACATTACATGTTTTGCTTCTTTCTTTTATTTTTCTGTTATCGGCATTTACCTCATCAGCCGAACTAAAAGAGAAACTGGCGCAGTTGAAAGATATTAGCCAGATAGAATCGTTAGAGTCTAATCATTATGCTGAAAAGTATCTGGTAAGGATAACACAACCCATAGATCATAAAAAACCTGAATTGGGTTCATTTACACAACGCGTAGTAGTTTGCCATGTGGGATATGACCGTCCGACCGTTATTGTTACGGAAGGTTACGGAGGTGCTTATGGTTTACGCCCCAGTTATCAGGATGAATTATCCAAATTGTTTTACACAAATGTTATCCTGGTAGAACACCGTTATTTCCTTGAATCGACACCACAACCGCTCAACTGGGATTACCTGACAGCTGAAAACTCTGCTTATGATTTACATCATGTTACTACAACATTAAAAAATATTTATAAGGATAAATGGATCAGTACCGGTATTAGTAAAGGAGGACAAACTACTATGATCTATCGTTCGTATTTCCCGGATGATGTGGATATCTCCGTCCCTTATGTGGCTCCATTGAATAAAGCTGTTGAAGATAAGCGCCAGGAAGTGTTCCTTCGTAAAGTAGGAACGAAACAAGAACGTAAAGCTATCAAAGAATTTCAACTGGAAGTATTGAAACGTAAGAATAAAATGCTACTGTTACTGGATACTTTTACGAAAGAAAAAGATCTTACCTTCCGAATCCCTTTGGCTGAAGTCCTTAATTATTGTGTATTGGAATATTCGTTTGCTTTATGGCAATGGGGAACTCCTGTCAGCGTAATTCCTCCTTTAACCTCCGAAGATAAAATGTTATTCGACCATCTAATGGATGTGAGTGGCCCGGATTACTTTTCAGATCAACAAACAAACGGTTCTTTCTTTGTACAGGCAGCTAAAGAGTTAGGATACTATGGTTACGATACCAAGCCATTCAAGAAATACCTCTCGATCAAAAGCAGTAAAGGATATTTAGAAAAGATCATGTTACCGGAAAGCGCCGGACATATTGATTTCAATCCGGCATTATATCATAAAATACATACCTATTTAAAGGAAAACGATCCTAAGATGATCTTCATCTATGGAGAAGTCGACCCCTGG
>DAMCDT010000084.1:0-12320 GCA_032058265.1 Tannerellaceae bacterium | reverse complement strand
CAATTTCATTGAATAAATAAGGATATTATCACTTATCCATTTGAATGTTAAATAATACCATATATATAATGATCCTGTTTTTTTCTGAAATTAAAAAAAACACGATATACTTTATATAAAATGATCGCAATCATTTTAAAAAGTTATTGTAATAACTTTTCAAAGTTATCACAATCATTTGAAAGATAGACGACAATCACTTTTTAATGTCTTAGCCAGACATTAATAGTTTTCTAAATTTTCGATATAACTTTACTGTTTATTAATGAAATAATATTGGAGTTGATCGTTGGACATAGTAATGAAAATCTCCGATAAGCAGAATCTCTGCTGAAATTCAATTCATCCATAAGAAAATCAACAGGTTTAATATGTTTAGGGATTTTGGAGATTATATTCTGAATTATCTTTTGATCCAGGTGTTTTAAATCGTGTTTGTCCATACATTTCTGTACAATAGGATAATACTTTTAATATAACAATAATATTATATAAAAGGATTTGATTTATACTTTTTAAATATATTCAGACAAATCACTAACCGGCGAAATCTCCGTTCATTTCAATCTTATATAATATGTGCTAACCGGATTTATTATTAATCCTGTTTTAATTCAATCGTTTTTAGACTAATATTTATTACAATGTAGTATTTTTGCTTTCTGATATTGAAAAGCGTGGAAGAGTATCTAGATCAATTAAATGAAAGTCAGCGTGAAGCTGTGTTGTATTTGGATGGACCTGAACTGGTTATTGCAGGTGCGGGATCAGGTAAAACGAGGGTTTTAACATATAAAATAGCTTATTTACTGGATCGGGGATTACCTCCTTATTCGATCCTTGCGTTGACATTTACAAACAAAGCCGCCCGTGAAATGAAAGAACGGATCGCTAAATTGACCGATCCGGCAAAAGCGCGCCGTTTGTGGATGGGTACATTTCACTCTATTTTCTCCCGTATCCTTAGAAGAGAATCTGATAAGTTGGGATATCCGCATGATTTTACCATTTATGACTCGGCAGATTCAAAAAGCTTGATAAAGGCTATTATAAAGGAAATGCAACTGGATGATAAATCATATCGTCCGGGAATGATACAGGCACGAATCTCGAATGCAAAGAATGCTTTGGTAACATGGAAAATGTATGAACAGAATAAAGAACTTGTTCAGGCAGATATGCATGCGAAACTGCCAATGATTCGGGATATTTACAGGACGTATCAAAATCGTTGCCAGCAAGCAGGAGCAATGGACTTTGACGATCTGTTATTGCAAACGAACATTTTGTTCCGTGACTATCCGGATGTGCTTGAAAACTACCGTAACTTTTTCCAGTATATACTGGTAGATGAGTATCAGGATACCAATTTTGCACAACATTTAATTATACAACGTCTTTCAGAAGTGCATCAGCGAGTGTGCCTGGTGGGCGATGATGCGCAAAGTATTTATTCATTCCGGGGCGCTAATATTGATAATATACTAAAGCTGAAAAGTACATATCCTAATCTGCGTATATTCAAACTGGAACAGAACTACCGTTCTACCCGTAATATTGTAGATGCGGCCAATAGCCTGATCCATAAAAATAAGGAACAGATCCATAAGAATGTGTTTTCTGAAAAAGAACAGGGAAGTAAAGTAAGCCTGCTTTCTTCTTATTCGGATTACGAAGAAGCCTATATTGTAGCTTCCCAAATCAGTGAAATGCGGATGGTAAAGGATCATTATTCGTACGCTGATTTTGCAGTTCTTTACCGTACGAATGCACAGTCGCGTACGTTGGAGGAAGCTTTACGCAAGCGGAATATCCCATACAAAATATACGGCGGACTTTCTTTCTATCAACGGAAAGAAATTAAGGATATAATTGGTTACCTCCGGTTGATAGTAAATCCGCATGATGAGGAAGCCTTTAAACGGGTAGTCAATTATCCTTCCAGGGGAATAGGTAATACAACCGTCGGTAAATTGACCGCTGCTGCCAATTCTAATAATGTTAGCCTTTGGACAATACTCAATGATCCGTTGGCTTATGACGTGCAAATAAATAATGGGACTCAGAAGAAACTGAATACTTTTAAAACCATGATTGAAGATTTTATCAGGGAAAATAAATCTTTACCCGTGGACGAGATGGTATCTTTGGTAATTAAACACAGTGGTATAGCAACCGTTTTATTCCAGGATCGATCAGTAGAAGGTATCAGTAAGCAGGAGAATATGCAGGAGTTACTGAAAGGTATCTCTGAATATGTTCAATTAAGACTTGAAGAAGGGGCTGAACAGGTAACACTTGCCGACTTCTTATCGGAGGTTGCTTTAATAACGGATCAGGATAATAATAATGAAGAAAATACAGACAAGGTTACTTTGATGACGGTACACGCAGCAAAAGGATTGGAGTTTAAGAATGTTTTTGTTGTCGGATTAGAAGAAGATTTGTTTCCGTCGCAAATGTCGAGGGATAATATACGTGCGATAGAAGAAGAGAGGCGTTTGTTTTATGTCGCCATCACACGTGCTGAAGACAATTGTATCCTGACTTATGCAAAAAGCCGTTTCCGTAACGGAAAGAATAATATGTGTTCACCTAGCCGTTTTCTTAAAGATATCGATGCACGTTATTTACATGCTCCCGGTGAGACTTCCCTTTTTGATAATATTATTAACAGGGAACGAAAACAGCCAGCCCCTTTTGCGTCTCCTTTCCAGCAACCAAGAGCAACAGAGCCTGTTATTTCTAAAACACCATTGTCAGCAACTGTTGTTCAGTCTGATGATCTTTCCGATTTACATATTGGAAATAAAGTAAGGCATGACCGTTTCGGAGTGGGAGAGATAATAGCCCTGGAAGGAGAGGGAGGAAATATGAAAGCAACCGTTCAATTCACAAACTTTGGACAAAAGCAGCTTTTGTTAAAGTTCGCCCGTTTAACAATTCTGGAATAATGAATGTAACGATTTCTTAATTTATTTGAGAGAATAGCTGTATATATCTGTTTTAGCCCAGTTTATTGCAGTAGAATCTTTATTAAAGCTGCTCACATAATTGATCTGGAAAATTAATGAATCTTGCTCTCTTCTTACTAATTCATCGAGGTTGTAAGCATTAAATTGTACTTTATCTTGTAAGGCTGAGTCAGCTTCCATGTTTTTTGCTACACGTAAAAACAAATCGTATACCTTATTTCCACTGGCATTTACCTTTGCCTGTTCCGGATTACAGGATAAATTAAATAGTAAAGGAAGAGAATCCTGCACATGTTCAGTGGTAAAGAAGAAATTGTTTAAGATCAAAGCATTTCTTTTCTGGTATGATGAAACGGTTATTTCATTGTCTAATCTGGCGGATGTATCGGAAAGGGTCATTAAAAGATTGTGTCTGGGTATGGGAGTATATCTCGTAATATCAGCGGTTCTGAATCCTTTTATTCTACCTGAGTCTTTATTTTCTGCAGAACTGAAGTCAATATTGTAACTAAACAAGATGCAATCGTCATTATCTACTTCGTTTCCAAAGCCAGATGAATACACCCGTTCGTTTCCTCTTATATATACATATGTACTATCGCCACTTTCACGTACTACACCCATTTGGTCAACTACAGAAATAGTTTGTCCGCTTTCACCAAGACAAGAAGTAACTATAATAGATATTATAATTGAAAATATACAGAATAGAGCACACTTTTTCATGTTATGAATTTAATTATCAATTAAAATTGATTAAAAACCACCAAACTTTAAATGCAAAGATAATAAAAAGCCTAAGATACAGAAAAGGAGAATGAAACATACTCATTCTCCTTTTCATTAATAATTATATATAAAGAGAGATCAATCTACCTATTTATGATTCTGTCGGTATTGGGAAGAGACGTTCAGTCAAATTATAAGTACTCCAGATTGGTTCGTTTGTTGAAGAATTAAATTCTTTAATGAAATTAAGTCTTACATTTATATATTGTGTTGTACTATCTTTTTCTTTTTCTTTATTAATAGCATGGTTAATAAGGTTCTTAACAGGAAACGCATTTGTAAAGGCTCCATTACCTGTCATTCCAGATCCTTCAGTTGTTTTTGTTACTCTTATAAACATATCATAATACCTTTTGCCATTGCTTTCTACAGGCTCTTTTGTCAAATCATAAGATATCTCAAACCTATTTTCCTGTTTTTCCTTAATATCGCTCATTGCAACGGAGAAGAATAAATATCCGCCTACATAATTCATTCCTGTATTTTCATAAATACTAGCAATGGGTATTTCATTTTCTTTAATATTGGCGGTATCAACTATTTCTATAGTACTTCCTTTAGGAACGGTTACAATGTTCTCAAGCAAGGAAACATTCCAATAACCAGCAGTTGCAGGATCAGGATTTTTTTCATCTTCGTAACGGAAATAAACCCAGTAACAATTATCAGGAATCAGACTAGCAGATGAATTTGTTATATTTAAAGGAGGGTTATAATCATTATACTTTATAAGGGTATTGAGGGAATTCCCTAATATAGCAACTCCAAAGACACTCATATCCTGATAATTCTCACCATCACCATCCAAACAAGAGGATAGCATAACTATACACACAGCTAATAAGCTACTAAATACTAATTTTTTCATTTTGCTTTTGTTATTTATATATTGATTTACTGTTAAAAATTCAATCGTAATCCTATTTGAGGACTGACATTAAAAGGTTTGTCGGAATATATTGTTTCTGTTTTGCTTCCATTGTCAAAATAGTAGGCGGCACCCACTTCGGCATAAGCGCTGATAAACCGAATGATAGGATAACTAACCCCAGCTCGGGCATTAACTGACCATTGCCATTCTTTCATGCGCACATTTTTGGTTACTGCCTGGGTTGGGATATCTTTGTCAGTTGCCTGTTCTTTGAAAAGGTCTTTTGTTCTTTCCTGTCCTGCCACATTTATTTCAGTCTGTAATCCTGCGGAAGCATATACCTGAAGCTTATTCCATTCAGCTATTTTGTAGTTCAGAGATAAAGGAATACCAATGAAATGAAGCCTGCGATTGATCTCTTTATTATAGACGGAAGCTTCGGTTTCCCAACTGGATCTGTGAAGGGAATACATTAATCCGGTTTGTAACGAAAAGCGATCATTCAGATGCCTGCTGACGGAGATACCGAAAGATATAGGTGTTTTATGTTTTATATTTGTTTTAGGCGATTTACCTTCATCGGTTAGGGCATTCATAGATAAAAGTTTTTCATCTTCCGTATATGAATTACTTCTAAGAACATAGGTATTTACTACGTTTCCGGAACTTTCTGTGATACCTCCGATGCCGGTGCCAAAGCTCCATTTCCTTGAGGAGGGTTTTTTAGTTTTTTCTTTCGCTCGGTCATTCCGGGTGTTTATGTCGTCAATCAGCGGAAATTCTTGTGGTAAGAATACTTTTTCAAACACTAATTTTTCTTCTTTTCCTGCTAATTCTTTTGTTATGACAGCATCTTCATTAATATTTCGAGAATATAATTCATCATTTTCTCGCTTATCAACAGTTTTAGCCTTATAAGTTGCAGGAGCTTCTTCTGCTTTAGCAATCAGGACTGGAGGTAAATTACTTTCAGAAATAATTGAATTGTCAGAAGTAATTGGCAATATACTGTCTTTTAAAGGTTCTGTTTGTTTTTCATTTTCACTATGCTTAGCTACAGGAGTAACTACATTATCATATTGTGAAAGATAGATACCTCCTGAGATCATAAGCAATAAAGCTACAGCCGCGGCTGCCCAGTACGGGAAGCGCTTACGGAAAGGAATAACTTTCCTCTCCGATATGCGGTTGGCAATAGCTTCCCAATCATCAGGAGTTGTATCCGCTTCGAAATTTTGAAGTTTCGAACGGACCAGATCATCAAATATATCTCTTTCGTCTTTCATTACTTTAATACAAAGCGTTAATCTTACGTTGTAATAACTGTTTTGCACGCGTGTATTGAGAACGTGAAGTACTTTCGGTAATGTTAAGCATTTCACTGATTTCTTTATGAGAGAAACCTTCAATAGCAAATAAATTAAAAACAGTACGGAAGCCGGAAGGCAATTCCTGTACGAGGGCCATTAATTCATTTGCCGACATCTCTGATACCACTGAACTATCAGCATTAGAAAGTTCCGTTGTATTATCCAAATCAACCGATTCCTTCAATACATCAGATTTGCGTAAATATTCCAACGCGCAATTTACAAAGATCTTCCGCATCCAGCCTTCAAATGAGCCAGTACCTGAATAAGAGTCGATGCTGGTGAAAATCTTTACGAAACCGTCCTGCAATATGTCCCGAGCTGTCTCTCTATCGTTAATATAACGAAGACAAACACCCAGCATTTTGCGGGAATATGTGTCGTAAAGCTCTTTCTGAGCCAGCCTGTTTCCCTTCCTACAACCCTCTATCAGTTGTTGCTCATTCATTTAGCTATGCTAAGTAAGCTTCCAAAAGCCTTACAATGTTTAGATGCCAGTGAAGGTTAAAACGCTGCATCATCATATAAGTTTTTTATTGTTATAAAGAAAGCCTCCCTAGTAAGGAGGCTTACAAAGATAAGTCGTTTTTATGTATAATGAACAGTAATCTTTATTTCCCGTCGTCATTTTTTTTATCAGATTGGACAGGAACAGTATTCCCTTCTTCTACAGGCGTCGCTTGCATACCAATTTTAGTGAATGCCGTAGACAATTTATCAGCATTCGTCTTATCGGTACGGTAGGTAACTTCTGCAGTACGGGTAGAGAGGTCGCATTTCAGATCGGTTACACCTTTCTCAAAAGCGATATTTTTTTCAATTTTTTTAATACAGTTGTTGCAGTCCATTCCTTCGACAACGAATGTGACGGTTTCTTTTTTCTTTTTCGTGTCTTGTGCGAAAGCGGTAGAAAAAGCAACAATAGAGCAAAGCATAATAATGACTAAACGTTTCATGATGACTCTTTATTTAAAGTTAATAATTCATTTATATTAATCACGGCTGATGTTAAAACGAACACCGGCATATATTTTCCTTCCGTGTACAGGTCCCCAAACCATTGAACCGTCAAAATTCTCGGCACGAGGATTTTCAGCGTCGATAATCGGATGATCCTGTGTGTAATCGAAGAGGTTCTCAGCCCCTAAATAGATAGACCAATTGCGGAAGTATTTGGTGATCTGTGCATTTACAACGGTATAAGTACCGAACGTCTTTTCCCATAATGGATTCGTTGTATCCGGCGTAGGCATTCGTCCACCGCCGTTAAATTGTCCGGTAACGTCAAACTGCCATTTTTTTAACGGCGTTTGATAGGAAACGGTAACTAATCCTTTGAAATCGCTTACCAACGGTTTCTTTAGACGGTATGTATTACCTTCCACATTCCGGTAATCGGTTTTTGCGTCCGTATAGCGGTAGGCTGCTGTTAATGTAAAGCCACGGAAGAAAGGATAAGTTGCTTCAACCTGGAAACTGTTTGAATATGATTTTCCGTCGAGGTTATAAAAACTGACGGCATGAGGATCACTATCCATATCAACCACCACTTGTTTACGGAAATCAGTGTAATACCATTCTCCGTTTAGTGTCAGTTCTTTGCCAAACAATGGGATATAAAAAGATAAATTAACACCAGTATTCCATGCTTCTTCCTGATCGAGGTTCTCGGCAATGATCATCTTGCGGCTACTCGACAGTAAGAAATTATTTTCTGCCAATACATTCGCTGTACGAAAACCCTTTCCGGCTGATGCGCGAACATGGAACCAATCGAAGGGATTATATTTAATATGTACGCGAGGGGTCACGAAGAAATCATATATCGAACTATAATCTGCACGGATACCGCCTAATAATATCAGTTTGTCGTTCAGGTTGAAAGTATATTGCGCATACGCTCCCGGAACTACCTCGTCCCTGTTGAACAATTGCCTGTATTCTCCTACGCCCAGGTTCTCATTAAATCCGTCATAGTTCATGCTTAATCCGGTACTGAGGCTGTGCATTGGCGAAAATTCCTTCTCATACAATAAGCTGGCATATACGTTGTTCTGATAAATGTTATAAGGCGTTTTATCATACATTGACTTCTGTTCGTGGTATGATCCGGAAAGAATAAGCGCCGCGCTTTCAACCTTTTCCTGATTGATGATGTACGCTTGTTTAGTATACAGCTCGGCACGGTTGGTATTGAGCTTCACAAGGTATGGATCAACAAAGTCATGATGTTTTGTTGCCTGCCCGCCAGTCCGGTTTTCATGGATATAGCGTGCACCGTACTGCGCCACATACCGGTCAGACTTATGATACCAGCGGTTCATCACGTTGACTTGTTCTTTCAGGGGCATATCCAGAAAACCGTCGTCATTGCCGTCATGCTGTTTGTTGTCATTGGAATAATGAACTAACAAGCCTGTCGACAAATTATCATTGATATGCCATGAAGCATCAGCGTTGCCTTCGTAACGTCCGGCATCGCTGGCGAACAGGTTGGCAGAGAATATATCCGCTGTCGGAGGCTTCTTAAATTCAACATTGATTTGTCCCGCAATAGCTTCATAACCATTCTTTACCGAAGAGGTGCCTTTGGATATCTGGATGCTTTCCATCCATGGCCCCGGTACGTAATCTAATCCGTAAAGAGATGCTGCCCCCCGGAAATTAGGATAATTTTCAGTCAGCATTTGTACGTACGTACCGGATAAACCTAATAGTTTAATTTGGCGGGCGCCAGTCGCCGCATCGGCATACGAAACGTCGACCGACGGATTTGTTTCAAAACTTTCCGCCAGGTTGCAGCACGCGGCACGGCAAAGTTCGTCGTACGTTATCTTTTGAGTTTGTAAAACGGTGGTGCGTGAAGCGATCGTTCCCATCTTGCGTTCACTGACAACCACTTCATCCAGTTCGACTTCTCCTTTCAGGGTAATACGTAAATCATTATCCAATTCATTTACAGATATTTTGGAGGGAGCATAACCAATATAACTCACCATCAGGTTTTGATGATCGTTTGATCTTTCTAATTGAAAATAACCGTCTAAGTCGGTCGTTGTACCTGTTTGAGTACCTTCCCAGTAGACGTTGGCTCCGATAATCGGCTGGTCTTTTTCATCGCAGACACGACCTTTTACCAATTTGTCAGCCGCCCACAACGTCGGGCTGATTAAAGCCAATAATGAAAAAATATAAATGCGTTTAAACATATTTCTTTTTAATTTAATTCATATACTGATACAACATAAGCTTCTGTCAATACAGAAGTGTAACAGTAAAGAATCAAATCAAAAGAGTTGTAAGCAGGGAAAGATAAGTTCGGGGACAGGTAATTAGGGGTGGAGCCTTTTGAACATTTACTAATGTCTCGCTCTCCTGAATATCAGAATACAACATAGATGCACACATCAGGCACGAGAACAAATCGATTTGAACAGGTTGGAAGTGAAAAACAGGATTAGAAGACTGATCCCATTCAAAGTCGATGCGTTCCATACTGCAACAACTTTCTTCGCTGATGTGAGTACAACCATCATCTTTCGCACATAAATCATGCGTATAATCATGGTTATGCTGATGAATGTCGCAGCATTTATTATCCATTACTACTTCTATTCCTCCTGAACGACAATCGTCGCAGCAATAGGAAATGAAGTTGACGCCTGTTCCTCCGTAGAAAATCAGAGCAGCGAGCAGCGTTGCAAACATATATTTGATGCTCTTTTTCATCTGTTACAAAGGTAGTTTAAATAAACCGAAATGTACTTTATTTAATATGATTTAACAAAAAGTGTTTAACGAAAATGTTTTTAAGAAAATAATGTACATGCATCGAAGAAGTTTTGTACATGACTTTACAAAAGGATGTACGTCTTTTCTAAAAAAGAAGCATACACTTTTTTACCTTACTTGGAATATTGTGAATAGTAATAATAAATGTCTTTTGTAGGCGTACTTTCAATATGGTAACGGTTGGAGGAAGAAATACGGAAAGCAAACTCTTGCTCTTTATCGGAGTTCACATTCAGGTAAGCTTCGTTTTCACGTAATCCGGTTACGAGGATATTCTCAGCTTTATTGGTATTTACGGAATTTCCCCGTGAATAGTAGATCGTATATGTCAAAGGCTGTGAATCGTTCGGGCGGCATTTCCATGAAATTTTCAATTGGCTACCTTTCCGTTCGATAAGGATATCCTCCGGTGTATTTGGTTTTTCCTTGCTTAACCAGGTCAAAGGAGGTAACATCGCCGGATATTTATAATACTTGTTCTTTAACGTATCGTAAAGTCCTTTCGTGTTTTTCAATACCTGCGAACTCCGGAAGAACGATGCGCCGATTGCTTTAGTAGAACGTATATAATCAATCTGATCCGTGATATCCCTGACCGACCAGTTCCCGTCGAGTTCAATCAGCCGGTAAGCTCCGAGGCCTGGTACAACCAAACGGCCGTTACAATTATCCAGCCAGTTATCTACGAAAGGGTAGAAATTCATGTCTTTATAATACATCATGGGTACCACCATATCATGTTTTCCCAGTTTCATCCAGTTCTGGGGATCCTGATGAACTGTTTCGAAGGCTGTCCATCCTGCGTTAGGTACTTTAGGTATCCGGTTATATTTACCCAGTGGCGAACTACTAACCTGTACCCACGGCTTTGCCTGTTTGACCCAATCATAGATTTTTATCATCATCCGGTTGATGTTTTCACGTCGCCAGGCTCCTTTACTCATGGAGTTGCCATAGCGCCTATATGTGTCCTGGTCAGGAAATGTTTCAGCATTTTCAGGATAACGGATATAATCGAAGTGGATACCATCTATGTCGTATCTGGTAACGATCTCCTTTACCAGCGAAAGGATGTAATTGTCTGTCTCAGGCATCCCCGGATCAAGGTGCCATTCATCGTTATGCAATTTACATAACTCCGGCTTTTGTTTTACGATGGTTTTGTTACCGCGGCTTTTTACGCTTCTGGTTGTTCCTAACGGATAGGTAACAAACCATGCATGGCACTCCATACCGCGTTTGTGGCACTCGTCAATAGCGAAAGCCAACGGATCATATCCCGGATTTCCTGCAAATTTCCCTGTAAATATCCTGTTGATCGGTTCGATGGAAGATGGATAAATTACATCGCCCCGTAAGCGGGTTTGTATAAATACGGTATTGAAGTTGGCAGCTTTCAGCTTGTCTAACTGATCGCATAAGTCTTGTTGTTGGGCTTTACGCGTACTTTCGTTGGTAGCGGGCTTTTTCGGCCAGTCGATCCCGTAGATCGTCGTTAGCCATACCGCGCGAACTTCCCTCTTCGGATAGCTTGCCGCGTAGAAGGGTTGGAATAAAAGTACAGCAAAGAATAACAACAAAACTTTTCTCATGTTACCATACCGGCTCTAAAGGCTGTGTTACAATCTGCAAAGCTTCAACAGGTTTGTCGGTTGTAAGGTAGTCAGCACCTTTAGTTACCATTTCTTCCATAAGGACGGGATCGTTTACCGTCCATACATTAATTAATAAACCTAATTCTTTTGCTTCGGCAAACCACTCAGGATGCTTTTGCATCACAGAGTAATGATAATCAAGACCGGTGAATCCCAACGCTTTAAGTTCTTTGGGTGAGAGGTCTCCATTTAGATAATAAACATTGGCTTGCGGAAGTAAACGTATAAACTCTTTCCCTGCATCGAGGTTAAATGTGATATAATCGGTACGGTCTTGCAGACCTGCTTTATTAACCATATTGACAGACATACGTGCTGCCTCACGGTTACGCCCGGGAGTGGCATGAGGTTTTAACTCAAAGATTAGCCGGGCCATATTCAGCTTTTTCCCTTTCTTCAGATAGTTCTTTAAAGTAGGAAGTTTTTCCCCGTTAAGCAACCGGCTCTTTTTCAGATCGGCGTAGTTACTTATCTGGATCGGTATACCATTGATCTCGTTATCATGGTAAACAACCAAAACATTGTCTGCTGTTAAATGGACATCAAACTCTGATCCGTAAACATTTATTTTATCGGCAAGCTCCAAAGCCTTTATGGAGTTTTGCGCCGATCCTTCCGTTTGCCAGTAACCGCGATGTGCAATAATCTTAACTCCGTCCTGCGATAATGCAGGAAGAGTTAATAGAAAAAAGGAGAAAAGACTAACAAATGTTTTCAGACGCATGATGAATATATCTTTATTTCTTGAACTCCACTAGGTAACGTTCGGCCTCTATCGCAGCCATACATCCTGATCCGGCGGCAGTAATAGCCTGGCGATAATGCGGATCGGCTACGTCACCGGCTGCAAATACCCCTGGTATTTTGG
>DAMCDT010000083.1:11937-12324 GCA_032058265.1 Tannerellaceae bacterium | reverse complement strand
AATATGCAAGTCGAATTAATAAACGATGGGCCAGTCACCATAATTATTGACAGTAAAAACAGGGAATGATATAATGGAAAATATTTCAATAAAAGAAGCTCAGGAAAAAGTTGACTGGTGGATCAAAACTTACGGAAAACGCTATTTTAATGAACTTACAAATATGGTAATTCTCACGGAAGAAGTAGGAGAATTAGCTCGAATTATATCACGTAAATACGGTGAACAATCTTTCAAAGAAAGTGATAAATCTTACGATTTAGGAGACGAAATGGCAGACATATTATGGGTTCTTCTCTGCCTGGCAAACCAGACAGGGGTAGATTTGACATCCGCATTTAATAAAAATATGGAAAAGAAAACGACTAGAGATAAAGACAGGCATAT
>DAMCDT010000083.1:8809-11927 GCA_032058265.1 Tannerellaceae bacterium | reverse complement strand
TATAAATAATAGTAAATTATAGAACATGGATAAATATCAGGAAGCATTTTCTAAGTTTGAACCTATTGGAACAGATGCGGAAGTAATAGAGAAAGTTAATAAATTACTGAAGATAAATGAGAAAGAGAACTTTACAGCCGATGTACTCAAATTTATACATGGATGCATAGACCTAACCTCATTATCTACCTTAGATACAAAAGAAAGTATCTGGAAATTAGTTAATAAAGTCAATGATTTTGAAGATATACGCCCGGATATCCCAAATGTAGCGGCAATTTGTACATACCCCATATTTACTGAAACAGTAAAACAATCCTTGACAACGGACAAAGTTAAAATAGCGGCTGTATCCGGAGGGTTTCCTTCTTCACAAACATTAAGCGAAGTAAAAATTGCGGAGACCGCATTAGCAGTAATGAATGGTGCAGATGAAATTGACACCGTATTAAACCTCGGATACTTTTTAGAAGAAAGCTATCAGGAATTGGCTGAAGATATTCAGGAAATCAAAGCCAGTTCTCATGATGCAACATTAAAGGTTATCCTTGAAACCGGCGCATTAAATTCCATGAAAGAAGTACAAAGAGCCGCTATCTTTGCAATTTATGCAGGTGCAGATTTTATAAAAACATCCACTGGAAAAGAATATTCAGGCGCGTCACCTGAAGCCGTATATACTATGTGCCAAGTAATAAAGCATTATCATAAGCTTACAGGTAACAGAATAGGGATGAAAGTCTCCGGAGGGATACGGAAAGCTGAAGAAGCAATCAAATATTATACAATTGTTAAGCATATACTAGGAGAAGATTGGCTAATTAAAGATTATTTCCGAATCGGAGCAAGTAGTCTTTCTGATGATATCATCAAACGTATTGGTGAGTAATCTCCTTTAAAGTAATACTGCTGGTTATCCGCCAGACATAGGATACGAGCGAATTTAATTAGGACACTTTTGAAATTATTTTGGTAGTGTCCTAATTTTATACCATTAAATAAAAGACTTCCAAGTGATAAAGTGATAACAAGTGAAAACTAACACGATAAAAATGTAATTGCTGGTAGATATTTTCCTCAATCAGTAATAAAACATTACAATAGTTAAGTAAAATGTATACAATGGTTTGATAAAGTTATCACAGTGGTTTGTAAAAGTTATCGTAATAACTTTTTTGAATGATTGCATACTTTTTGAAAGCCGCCCTATTAATCGGCCCAAGCTAATTATTTATCTCGTTTGATAATATAGTCAGCCAAAAGAAGGAGGCTGGCACGGGCATCAGAGTCAGGTAACTTATTAAGGATATCTACTGCCTTATAGCGGTATTCTTTCATCTTCGCTATCGAATATTCAATCCCTCCTTTATTTTTTGCAAAAGAGATTAATTCACGAATATGCTCAGGGGTAAAATCTTTGTTCTCCACAATCTGCCGATAATAAGCGGCATTCCCTCCTCCATTCGTGTTTAATGCATATAGTAACGGCAATGTAACCTTTCCCTCTATGATATCATTTCCTGTTGGCTTGCCAATATTTATGTCGGAATAGTAGTCGAAAATATCATCTTTAATTTGAAAACAATAGCCCAGATACTCGCCAAATAAGCGGCAATTCTCAATAATATCATCAGGTGCATTAACTGATATTGCTCCAACTTCCGCACATGCAGAAATTAACATAGCTGTTTTTTTCTTAATTATCTGCATGTATGATTCTTCGTTAAGGATCGTACCTTCCACTACTTCAATCTGTCGCAATTCACCTTCAGATAATGATCTTCCTACCTCCGAAACAATCCGCATTATACGTATGTCGCCGGTCTGAATGGATCTGATTAAAGCAGATGATAATACATAATCACCTACTAATACGGATACTCTGTTATCAAAGAAAGCATTCAAAGAGGGAACCCCTCTCCTCTCCTTTGTTTCGTCAATTACATCATCATGTATCAAAGTAGCCGTATGAAGTAATTCCAATAATACGGCAGAATTGATAGTATTCGCAGTTATCTTACCACAAGCTTTCGCAGTCAGTAAAACTAATAAGGGGCGTATATGCTTACCGGTCGACAGCATTATTTTATCTAAGGCGTCCTGCAGTAAGAGTGTTGTACTATTAAGAGAACTAGTAAAATCCTCCTTAAAACGCGTGAATTCTATTGCTACCGGCTCCTCTATTCTGTTTCTTTCATCCATATTCAAACGTAAGATTAGCAAAAGTAAGAAAAAATATTGCGTAAGGTACTTTTTTTGTACATTTACAAATAATTGTCTTATTAAAACATACAAATTAACGATGAAACTTTTCCTGATTGATGCCTACGCATTAATATACAGATCATATTATGCCTTTATTAAAAACCCAAGAATTAACTCTAAAGGAAAAAACACATCTGCGATCTTTGGCTTTGTAAACAGCCTGGAAGATGTACTTAAAAGGGAAAATCCCACACACATAGCAGTCGGTTTTGATCCGTCAGGCCCGACGTTTCGCCATGAAGCATACGAACATTATAAAGCACAGCGGGAAGAAACCCCGGAAGTAATCCGCGAATCGGTACCCATCATTAAAGAGATCATTGAAGCGTACAACATTCCTATGCTGGAAGTACCACTTTATGAAGCCGACGACGTAATAGCCACAGTTGCTAAACAAGCCGAGAAAAAAGGATTTGAAGTCTATATGATGACACCCGATAAAGATTACGGACAACTTGTATCTGAAAACATTTTTGTATACCGCCCAAAATTTGGCGGAGGATACGAGACAATGGGCATCAAAGAAGTACTTGAAAAATACTCATTAACATCCGTAGAGCAGGTAATAGACCTGCTTGGATTAATGGGCGATGCTTCAGACAATATTCCGGGATGTCCGGGTGTTGGAGAAAAAACAGCAGCTAAACTTTTAAACGAATTCGGCAGCATTGAAAACTTATTGGCCAATACCGATAAACTAAAAGGAGCCATTAAACAAAAAATTGAAGATAATGCAGAACAAATAAAATTCTCAAAATTTTTGGCAACTATAAAAACAGATGTGCCGATTGAGTTCGATGCAAATAAATGTGTACGTGAAAAACCGGACGAAAATAAACTGGCAACCATTTAC
>DAMCDT010000083.1:0-8799 GCA_032058265.1 Tannerellaceae bacterium | reverse complement strand
TGAATTAGAATTTAGAACATTTATTAACAAATTAGGGAAAGAAGAAAAAAAACAGGAAAACAAGCTCCCCATTCAAGGCTCTTTATTTGCAGAATTTGCGCCCGACGGGTCAGTCGCTTCTGAATTTTCAACGCTAGAGGGGGTTAAAACCATCAATAATAGCTATTATATTGTTGATACAGAAGAAAAAAGAGTCGATCTGGAAGAGATACTTAAAAAAGCTCCAAAATTTTCTTTTGACACGGAAACGGACGGAATTGATCCACTAACAGCTAATTTGGTTGGTTTGTCTTTTGCCATTAAGGAAAACGAGGCGTGGTATGTTCCCGTTCCTTCCGATCCTGATGAAGTTAAAAAAATATTGGAACACTTCTCTCCTGCCCTTCAAAATCTTCAATCGTTAAAGATCGGGCAAAATATTAAATATGATATATTAGTACTCCGAAAATACGGAGTGAATGTTGCCGGCCCGATATTCGATACGATGATCGCCCATTACTTATTAAATCCGGAACTACGTCACGGAATGGATTATCTGGCCGAAACCTATTTGAATTATAAATGTATCCCGATTGAAGACTTGATAGGCCCGAAAGGAAAAAATCAATTATGCATGCGCGATGTGCCCATTGAAAAAATAGCTGAGTATGCAGCCGAAGATGCGGACATTACACTCAAGCTTAAAAATGTTTTTGAACCGGAACTAAAGAAGCAAGGCCTCGAACAATTATTTTATGATATTGAAATGCCATTGGTTTATGTATTGGCCGATATGGAAGAAACGGGAGTCAAACTAGATACAACAGCATTAAAGCAATCATCCGATGCATTAACTGCAGAACTTATAAGACTGGAAAAAGAGATCTACGAATTAGCAGGCATGGAGTTCAATATCAACTCTACCAAACAAGCGGGGGAAGTACTATTCGAACGCCTGAAAATCGTTGATAAAGCCAAGAAAACAAAGACAGGTATTTACAGCACCAGCGAAGATGTGCTGGAAAAACTACGCTCCAAACATCCTATCATTGGGAAATTATTAGAATACCGGGGATTGAAAAAGCTGTTAAGTACGTATGTAGATGCATTACCATCGCTCATCAACACGCAAACAGGTAAAGTTCACACATCGTTTAACCAAACAGTTACCTCGACAGGCCGCTTAAGTTCTACGAATCCTAATCTACAGAACATACCTATCCGGGATGACATAGGCCGCGAAATACGGAAAGCCTTTATTCCTGATAATGGAAATTGCTTATTCTTTTCTGCCGACTATTCACAAATAGAACTTCGTATCATGGCACATTTGAGCGAAGATACTAATATGATAACCGCGTTCCTTAGCGGAGAAGATATCCATGCTGCAACTGCCTCTAAAATATATGGCATCCCTTTGAATGACGTAACCAAAGATATGCGCCGTAAAGCAAAGACAGCCAATTTCGGTATCATATACGGTATATCTATATTTGGTTTGGCTGAACGTCTTAACATCCCCCGTGCGGAATCAAAAGAACTGATAGAAGGGTATTTCCGCACATATCCGGGCGTCAGGGAATATATGGATAAAAGTATTGAAGTAGCAAAAGAAAACGGGTACGTTGAAACGATCTTCAAACGCAAAAGGTTTCTGCCCGATATTAATTCACACAATGCGGTAGTGCGCGGATATGCCGAACGAAATGCTATAAACGCTCCTATCCAGGGAAGCGCCGCCGACATTATTAAAGTGGCAATGGTAAATATACATAAGAAGTTTATTTCAGAAGGATTACAAAGTAAAATGATCCTACAGGTACATGACGAACTTAACTTCAATGTAGTCAAAAACGAATTTGACAAAGTACGGACAATCGTGCTTGAAGAAATGGAAAATGTAATAAAGTTGCGCGTACCATTGTTAGCCGACTGCGGCGTTGGTAATAATTGGCTGGAAGCGCATTAACTACATTAGCTTTTTCATCCATTTTAATCCTTTGTACGGAGGATACTTGATTTTAAAATCGATCCATGTCTTTGAAACAAGGACAGAGCGTTGATGTGTAAATGTGTCAAATCCTGCCGGGCCGTGATAGCTTCCCATGCCGCTCTCCCCTACTCCACCGAACGGTAATTTAGGGTTCGCCACGTGTAATATGGTATCATTTATACAAGCGCCACCGGATGAAGTTTCCGAAATAACGCGCCTGGCTGTTTGATTGTTTCCGAAATAATAGAGAGCCAAAGGCTTATCATGTGAGTTTATATATGCAATAGCCTCATCAATTGATTGCATTTCAAGGATAGGAAGTATTGGTCCGAATATTTCTTCTTTCATCACCGGATGATCCAAAGAGCAGCATTCAATAAGTGTCGGCTCTATATATCTTTCTTCTTTTTCAGAATTGCCACCATAAAGGATCATGCTATCTTCCAGCAAAACTATTAATCTGTTATAAGCCTTCTCTGTTATAATGCGTGGGTAGTCAGTGCTCTTTAAAGCATCTTCACCGTAAAATTCTTTTATTACTTCAATAATCTCTTTAATAAATACTGATCTTATTTCTGTATGTACAAACAAGTAATCAGGAGCAATACATGTTTGTCCGGCATTAATGAATTTACCCCAGGCAATACGGCGCGCAGCTGTTTTCAGATCGGCTGATTTGTCTACAATACAAGGGCTTTTACCGCCCAGTTCAAGCGTTACAGGTGTCAGGTTAGGTACGGCCGCTTCCATAACAACGCGTCCGACACGGGGACTTCCCGTAAAGAAAATATAATCAAACCGTTGCTTTAAAAGGGCAGTACTCACCCCTATATCTCCCTGAAAGACCGAAACATATTCTTTTTCAAACACCTCATGGAGTATTTTCTCAACAACTTTTGCTGTAGCAGGAGCATCCTCCGACGGTTTTACAGCCACAACATTTCCCGCAGCGATAGCAGCAACCAAAGGCGCCATCAATAACTGGAAAGGGTAATTCCAGGGAGCAATGATCAGTACTAAGCCATAAGGCTCTTTTACAATACGGCTTTGCGAGGGAAACATAAAAAGCGGTGATGATACTCTAGTCGTTTTTGCCCATTTACGTAAATATTTCAAATAGAGGCCAATCTCACTCAATACGATGCTCGTCTCCGTAACATAGGCTTCAAATGACGATTTATGCAGATCATCCCATAAAGCAGCCTCGATATCAGGCGCATGTTCATTTATTATCTCCTTCAATCGCTTGAGATATTTTAAACGTTTATCCACCGGACGGGTATGCCCTTCCAGAAAGAAAGCCCGTTGCTTATCTATTATATCATTCATTTTGATTTCCATATATAAGATTATCATTGTATAACATCAAATATACTTAAAATGATGATGGTAACTTTAATAAATGGCTATAATAACTTTTCTGATTCACGTACGTCATTCTTTTTAACTATCTTTGCAGCCACAAATTAAAACAGGTAATTAAATGGCTTTACAATGTGGCATCGTCGGCCTTCCCAACGTTGGGAAGTCCACCTTATTTAACTGCTTATCCAACGCAAAAGCACAATCGGCAAACTTTCCTTTCTGCACAATAGAACCCAATGTTGGGGTGATCACTGTTCCTGACGAACGCTTAAACAAATTAGCTGAATTGATTCACCCTCAAAAGATCATTCCTACCACTGTAGAAATCGTAGATATTGCAGGTCTTGTAAAAGGAGCCAGCAAAGGAGAAGGATTGGGTAATAAGTTCCTGGCCAATATCAGGGAAACGGATGCGATCCTCCATGTATTACGTTGCTTTGATGACGAAAATATTACGCACGTTGACGGCACAGTCGATCCGGTCCGTGATAAAGAAATCATCGATGCGGAACTGCAAATCAAAGACCTGGAAACTGTCGACAGCCGCATATCTAAAGTACAAAAACAGGCACAAACAGGCGGCGACAAGCAGGCAAAGCTTGCTTACGACGTATTAGTTAAGTTCAAAGAAGCGCTTGAACAAGGAAAAAGCGCCCGCACAGTAACTTTTGATACAAAAGATGAACAGAAGATCGCACGCGAATTATTCCTGCTTACAAGCAAGCCTGTTATGTATATTTGCAACGTTGATGAAGCCAGTGCCGTATCAGGAAATCAATATGTAGATGCTGTACGTGAGTCCGTAAAAGAAGAAAATGCCGAAATATTGATCGTGGCGGCTAAGATCGAAAGCGAAATTGCTGAGTTTGAAACCTATGATGAGCGCCAGATGTTCCTTTCGGAAATAGGATTGGAGGAATCGGGTGTGAACCGTTTAATAAAATCGGCTTACAAACTACTTAACCTGGAAACATTCCTTACCGCAGGCGTGCAGGAAGTTCGCGCGTGGACTTACCTCAAAGGAAGCAAAGCTCCTCAGTGCGCGGGTGTGATCCATACCGATTTTGAAAAAGGATTTATCCGTGCGGAAGTAATCAAATATGAAGACTATATCAAATACGGCTCCGAAGCTGCTGTCAAAGAAGCAGGCAAAATGAGCGTCGAAGGAAAAGAATATATTGTACAGGATGGAGATATTATGCACTTCCGCTTTAATGTTTAAAAGCAGGCTTATTCATTCCTGATTATTGGAAGGCACAAGTTAACACGTTAAATAATTTATAGCACAAGTATTTAAGGAAAAGCACGCTATTGATTAATGAAAAATAATGAGTATGTTTGCGAAAACACAACAAATTATTATTCATGAACAAACACGCACTTTTCTTTTTAACGGCTCTCTGTATAGCATTAGCCGGTTGTAACAACCAGGAGCCAATGTCCTCTGTCATCGAACGAGGCTTAAACGTCGCTACTGAACAAGCTATATTAATGGCTAAAGAACTTGAAAACCAGGAAGGCAGGTTTCCAAAAACAATCAAGCCCGACGGCACTTTAGAAACCAGCGGCTATGGCTGGTGGTGCAGTGGCTTCTTCCCCGGTGAACTATGGTATCTCTATGAAAACAACCCAACACCTGAATTGGAAAAATATGCCAAACTTTATACAGACCGTGTTGAGCCGGCTAAAAACCTTACCAATACACATGATCTGGGATTCATGCTGTTTTGTAGTTTTGGCAACGGATACCGCATCACGCATGATCCGCACTATAGAGATGTTTTGATAACCGGAGCCCATTCTCTTGCCACCCGGTACGACCCTACGGTCTGCGCCATCCGTTCATGGGATTTCAACAATAACATCTGGCAATATCCGGTAATCATTGATAATATGATGAACCTGGAACTTTTCACATGGATAGCCAGAGAAACCGGAGATAAACAGTTTAATGAAATGGCTGATTCGCATGCAAAGAAAACGATGGAAAACCATTTCCGCGACGATTACAGCAGCTATCATGTGGTATCGTACGATACCATATCCGGTAAACCACATATCAAACAAACGCACCAGGGATTTGCCGATGAATCTGCATGGGCAAGAGGACAAGCATGGGCGTTATACGGTTATACCATGATGGCACGTGAAACAAGAAATAATGAGTATCTGGATCAAGCCCGTAATATTGGAAAGTTTATCATAAACCATCCGAATTTGCCGGAAGATAAGGTACCTTACTGGGACTTTAAAGCTCCCGACTTTATCACTGCGCCACGTGATGCTTCCGCAGCTGCTATCATGGCTTCCGCATTCATTGAATTAAGCCAGTTGGATAACGGCGAGTTTGGAAAACAATGCCTTGCTTTGGCGGAACAACAACTTCGTTCATTATCCTCACCTGAATATCTTGCTGAACCGGGTACAAATAAATACTTTGCATTGATGCATTCAACGGGACACCTTCCGGGAAATTCCGAAGTAGATGTACCATTATCATATGCTGACTATTATTATGTCGAAGCGCTTTTACGTTTTAAGAAATTATTGAATGAATAAGATGAGAAAGCAGTTATTAATATTCGTTCTTACGCTGTCCATTTGCCTGACAGGTAAAGCACAAAATACAACACCAACAGGCATGGAAGACCGTGCCTGTTGGGTAGAAACATTGGTTAAACTGGCTGATCCGGTACTAGGAAACTTAAGCAACAATATGTTGAAGGCCAACATGCCTTACGAATCATTAGGCAAAGACCGGCAATCATTTTCATACCTGGAAGCTGTCGGCAGGTTAATGTGCGGAATCGCGCCGTGGCTTGAATTAGGGCCCGATAATACTCCTGAAGGGCAATTACGTGCGAAATACATTGATCTGGCTTTGAAAGGGCTTAAAAATGCCGTCAATCCGTCAGCAGCAGACTATCTTGTATTCGGAGAACCGTACCAACCGTTAGTAGATGCGGCTTTCCTGGCACAAGGATTACTACGCTCCCCTTCCCAGTTATGGGGAAACCTTGACGATCAGGCTAAAGAATGGATGATCACCGAACTGAAAAGAAGCCGTAATATAAAGCCTTGGGAAAGCAACTGGCTACTCTTTGCCTCTATTGTCGAAGCGGCTATCCTTGAATTTACCGGAGAATGTGACCTGGAAAGAATGACTTATGGAATTAAGAAATTCCGCGACGAATGGTATAAAGGAGACGGACAATACGGAGACGGCCCTCCGTTCCATGCGGATTATTACAATAGTTTTGTTATTCATCCGATGTTGACGGACGTCCTGATTGTAATGAAAAAACATCAGATTGAAGGTTATGAATTCCTTGAAACACAATTAAAACGCCATGGACGTTATGCAGCTCAATTGGAACGTTTAATATCCCCTGAAGGAACATTCCCCGTGATAGGCCGTTCCATTGTCTACCGGTTCGGAGCCTTTCACGCGTTAAGCCACGCTTGTTTATTAAAGCAACTACCAAACGATATGGAACCCGCACAGGTGCGGTGCGCTTTAACCGCTGTTATGCAAAACCAATTAAAATCACCTGATAACTTTGATAAGAATGGTTGGTTAACAGTTGGCTTTACAGGAAAACAAATAGGCATGTCGGAAGCTTATATAAATACAGGGAGCGTTTATTTATGTGCCTCAGCCTTTTTACCGTTAGGGCTCCCTCCTACTGACCCTTTCTGGTCTGCTCCATTTACCGAATGGACAAACCGGAAAGCATGGAAAGGAATAGATGTCGGTGCAGACAGTGCGCTGAGGAATTGAAGATTAATCATTAAACATTAAATCGTTAATCATTTTAAAACAAATGAAAACAAATTATGAATTGCGTTATGCCGCGCATCCGGAAGATGCTAAACAATATGATACAAAGAGAATACGTAAAGATTTCCTGATTGAAAAAATATTTGCTCCTAATGAAGTAAATATGGTTTACTCGATGTACGACCGCATGATTGTAGGCGGAGCTATGCCTGTCAATGAGAAACTACAATTGGAAGCTATTGACCCGTTAAAGCAACCTGTTTTCTTAAGAAACAGGGAAATAGGGATTTACAATGTAGGTGGCGGACCGGGTATCATTCATATAGGTGATACAACTTTTGAGTTAAAATATAAAGAAGCACTCTACTTAGGTTCGGGAGACAGGGAGTTATATTTTGAAAGTAAAGACAACAGCAAACCAACCCACTTCTATTTCAATTCATTGACGGCACACCGTAATTATCCGGATAAGAAAGTAACAAAAGCGGATGCGGTAGTCGCTGAAATGGGAGCGCTTGAAACTTCCAACCACAGAAATATTAATAAAATGATAGTCAATCAGGTGCTTCCGACCTGCCAATTACAAATGGGAATGACTGAACTGGCTTCGGGAAGCGTATGGAATACGATGCCGCCCCATGTACATAGCCGCCGCATGGAAGCTTACTTTTATTTTGAAGTGCCGGAAGGGCAAGCCGTTTGTCACTTTATGGGAGAGCCCGATGAAACACGCCACATCTGGATGAAAGGAAACCAGGCTGTTTTATCTCCTGAATGGTCCATTCATTCTGCTGCTGCGACATCTAATTATACTTTTATCTGGGGAATGGGCGGAGAGAACCTCGATTATGGAGACCAGGATTTCTCTGAAATAAATGATTTGAAATAAAACCTGTATATTTATCCACAAATAAGTAAAAACCCTGATTATCTAATGAATTATGAGACATGTTTTATTTTTAGCATTTTGCCTGATAGCGGGAAATATAACAGCTCAAAGTCCTAAAGTGACAAGCGTACTTGAGATAATGGAGATTGAAAGCGGGAAACGTACCGTTTTGAAAGAGTTTCCGTATTTGATTGAAGCCCCTAACTGGACACCGGATGGTGAATGGCTGGTTTATAACAGCGGAGGTAAATTGTATAAAATCTCCCCTGCTTCCCCTCTTGAACCGCAAGAGATCAATACCGGTTATGCTAACCGTTGCAATAACGATCATGTGATATCGGCAGATGGGAAGCAGATAGCAATTAGCCACGGGACGAAAGAAGACGGTAAATCACGTATTTATACGCTTCCGTTCGAAGGCGGAACACCCCGTCTTGTTACGCCGTTGGCTCCCAGTTACCTGCATGGCTGGAGCCCCGACAAAAAAGAATTAGCTTATTGCGCAGACCGGAATGGTAATTACGACGTATACGTGATCCCGGCTGAGGGCGGGGAAGAGGTACGTCTTACCACGGCTGAGGGTTTGGACGACGGGCCGGAATATTCACCATGCGGGCAATATATCTGGTTTAACTCGGTACGCAGCGGACTCATGCAAGTCTGGCGTATGAAGAGAGATGGCAGCGAACAAACACAAATGACTTTCGACGAAACACGCAACTCCTGGTTTCCACATGTATCGCCCGATGGCAAACAGGTTGTTTACATCGCTTATAAAAAAGGAGACGTAAA
>DAMCDT010000082.1:0-12398 GCA_032058265.1 Tannerellaceae bacterium | reverse complement strand
ACGAGATCAGCCAATCAAACAATTGGGGAAAAGGAAAGCCTATATTAACAAGTATATATCCCTATTCGTCAGCCGAACAGGTAGGATTAAAAGTAAATGATATTATTGAAGAAATAGAAGGGATATCCATTACTGAAATTAAAACCGAAGATCTGCCGGCTTTATTAAACCCTGCCGGTAAAAACGAAGTGATACTTACCGTTTCTAATTTAGAGACTCCTTCAAAGAATGTTATTGTACGGAAAGAATGTAAGCGAAGGGATGCTATAACAGAAGACCAACTGGCAAGCGCATTTTGTATGTTAAGTTTGGAAGGAACAAGCGAACGGGTATTTACTTGCCCCTTTCGAACCACGGTTACAAAAGATCCGGTAGATTTTTCTTCATTTAAAACATTTGCTTTTGCAGCTATCGATGAAAATAACAGAAAACTGGAAGAGGTAATTAATGCAGCCATTGAGAAAGAATTGCGAAAGAAAGGAATGTCTTATGATTTAGGCAAACCCGATATGCTTATTGAAACATTTTATTACTTCAATAAAAATCCAAATTATGTAGGTCCGAATCAAGTGGTAATAAATAAACAACCTATCTACCGTTATGATTTCATACTAAAGAGAATGGAAAAGTTTCCTTTCCTTAGCCAGTCGGCAGCCGAAGCAGAGGCAGAATACTTACTTCAGTTAGGATTCCGTTTCATTGATAAACGCTATACTCCCGGCCGTATTATATGGGAATGTGAAGCCAATGAAATGCTGGAATCGTCCTACCGTTTGGAAAACTATGCCAATACGCATATTCCATTGATGTGTATGCAGTATCCTTATACCAAATACGGGCAGAATGTACAATTTTATGTCAGTATGAAAGTATATAATTATACAGGTATCAGTTACGATATTAACAGGTTGGAGCTGGTCTCAGATGTAGATCGTAATTCACCTGCTTATGCTGCCGGTGTAAGGGCCAGGGATGTTATTGAAAAGATAGACAAACAATCTTTGGCTTATTCTTCAGAAGAATTGACAAAAGCATATAAGCAGTTTATTACCAGAACAATGAATTTGCGTGATCCGAAAACATTATTTACGGATGCTAACGGCGTTCGGCTCTGTATGTATTGGGATACATTCAAGTATGTTAAGGTTGCTGATGCTATGCAGGATCCTAAAAGTATGACACCCTTCTCCTATTTATTTAAATTCGCCCCTTATGTTAATCCTTCAGGTACGAATGCCTGTTCATTCTTAATAAAAAGGGGACGTAATAAAACAGAAATGATCATTCGCCCGACAATCCGCACTGAACTGATTGTTGGAGTAAAATAAAGAATAATTACACACGTGATATATCCTCAAAACTTTGAACAAAAGACGGGCTTTGATAAAGTCCGCCAACTAATTACGGCTAAATGCCTGAGTCCTTTAGGTGAAGAAAGAGTATTAGAAATGAGTTTTTCTTCCGATTATGATACGGTTTCGGAACAATTGAACCAAACCGATGAGTTTGTACGCATCCTCCATGGTGAAGATGAGTTTCCGGCTTCCTATTTCTTTGATGTCCGCTACTCATTAAAAAGGATTCGTCCGGAAGGAACTTTTCTGGACGAGAAAGAAGTGTTTGACTTAAAACGTTCTTTACAAACGATCAATGATATTGTCCGTTTCTTCCGCATTAAAGAAGATGAAGAGATCGTCTATCCCGCTTTAACCAGATTGGCCGGAGATATACTTGTATTTCCCCAGCTTATCGGAAAGATTGATTCTATCCTCGATAAGTTCGGGCGGATAAAAGATAATGCTTCACCTTCCTTAGCGCAGATTAGGAAAGAGATCGCGTCTACCACTAGTAGTATCTCTCGCAGTTTACAATCCATCCTTCGGGCTGCTCAATCGGAAGGAGTAGTCGATAAAGATGTCACACCAACCATGCGCGACGGTCGCCTGATGATCCCGGTAGCGCCCGCTTTCAAAAGAAAGATACGAGGGATTGTACATGACGAATCAGCTACCGGAAAAACAGTTTTTATCGAACCTGATGTAGTAGTTGAAGCTAATAACCGCATCCGTGAACTGGAAGGAGATGAAAAAAGAGAGATAGTTAAGATATTGACGGAATTTACTGACACTATCCGTCCAATGGTTCCTGATATCCTGCAATCATACGAGTTCCTGGCGGATATTGATTTTATCCGTGCCAAAGCACTTTTTGCTGAACAGATCAATGCCATAAGGCCGGAGATGGAAAACAAACAACAGATAGACTGGATACGGGCTATCCATCCGTTACTTTATTTATCCCATCAAAAGCAAAACAAAGAAGTAGTCCCTTTGGATATTATGCTGACAGGAGAGAAAAGGCTTTTGCTTATCTCAGGGCCGAATGCAGGAGGTAAGTCTGTTTGCCTTAAAACGGTAGGATTGCTCCAATATATGTTGCAATGTGGATTACTGATCCCTGTATATGAAAGGTCGCGAACTGGAATCTTTTCAAAGATATTTATTGACATCGGTGATGAACAAAGTATTGAAAATGATTTGAGTACATATAGTTCACATCTCATTAACATGAAATTCTTTGTCAAAAATTGCGATAAAAGGACCATTATATTGATCGATGAATTCGGCGGAGGAACGGAACCTCAGATAGGAGGCGCTATAGCCGAAGCTTTACTCGACCGTTTCAACAGGAATGAGAGTTATGGAGTGATCACCACCCATTATCAAAACCTGAAGCATTTCGCAGAAGATACTCCGGGTATTGTAAATGGGGCCATGTTATACGACCGTCATTTGATGCAACCTCTTTTTAAACTATCAATTGGGAATCCCGGTAGTTCTTTTGCCGTAGAGATAGCCCGCAAGATTGGTCTACCGGAAGATGTTATCGCTGATGCTTCCGCAAAAGTCGGTTCAGATTATATAAACATGGATAAGTATCTGCAAGATATTGTTCGTGATAAACGTTATTGGGAAACAAAACGTCAGAATGTACGACAGCAAGAGAAGAAACTGGAAGATATCACCAGTCGTTATGAATCAAATCTGGAAGCGGTAGATAAACAACGTAAAGAGATCATGCGGGAAGCAAAAGCAGAGGCTGAACGCATAATAGCTGAGGCAAATGCTAAAATAGAAAATACGATTCGTGAAATAAAAGAAGCTCAGGCTGAGAAAGAACAAACAAAGCTGGCGCGTAAAGCACTTGATGAATTTAAAGTTTCCATCCAATCAAAAGATGATGCCGATGATAAAATAGCCCGTCAAATGAATAAGCTGAAAGAACGGCAGGAACGTAAAAAGCAGAATCAAAAAAAGGCATCACAACCTGTATTTAATAAAGAAATTATCGAAGCAGGTGATAATGTACGGTTAAAAGGACAAACATCTGCAGGGACTGTTCTGGAAGTACATGGCAAACAGGCATTGGTAGCCTTCGGAATGATAAAAAGTACTGTCAAGTTAGATAAACTGGAGAAAGTCAGCAAAGGGCAGATCAAAAAGGAAATGAAAAGGAGCACATTTGTCAGTAGCCAGACAACAGACGATATGCGCGAAAAGAAACTGAACTTTAAACAAGAGTTAGATGTTAGAGGAATGAGGGGTGATGAAGCTATACAGGCAGTTACCTATTTTATAGATGATGCTATTTTGGCAAACGTTTCTCCTGTACGTATCTTACATGGTACCGGCACCGGTATATTACGTCAATTGATCCGTGATTATTTGCACACAGTTCCCGGTCTCCGTAAATATTATGATGAACATGTACAATTCGGAGGCGCTGGCATCACGGTGGTAGAATTAGAATAATAATTATGAAACAGAAAACCGTACCAGGCAGGCGTCGTATACCTAAACAACACCGGCATATCTCCAACCGTCATTTATCTGATAAATATTATTATGTAGGTGAACATGAAACTGTTACAGAGATCCGTCTCACACAATATAACAAGACAAGTCTGACTACCCGTCAGGTTAAGACAAGTGAACCTTCATTCGATAAACTGACGGATGTCGATCATATCAATTGGTTTCAGGTGAGTGGCCTGATGGACTCTGACGTTATCACGCGCATTGTTAAAGATTGTGGATTGCATACGCTCGACGCTAAAGATGTATTGACTCCACAGCACGTAATAAAAATTGACGCCTACCGGGGACGTCTAATGATTATTCTGAATTCAAGTTTCTACAATGACAATATGGAAATGCGTTCCGAACATATCAGCATGATCGTTTCAGGCAATGTAGTCATAACCTTTACGGAAAGTAATAATCCTGTATTTGAAAGTGTTATGCAGGACTTAAAAACAAACACGTTGGATATAAGGGAAAAAGGCAGCGGTTTATTATTGGCTTTTTTACTTAATACGGTTGTTGCACATTTGGTTGAATCTGCCGCTAAAGTAGAAGACCGGTTGGAACAGATTGAAGATACGCTGTTAGACATTAACAATGACCAGAAGAATATCGGTGCGGAAATACAGCAGCGCCGACGCGATTATATGACTATCCGAAAGAACAGTCAACCTTTGAAAGAACAATTTCCTAAATTATTACAATTGGGAAACGATATCATTACCGAAGAATTATTACCCATATATGATGATCTTTTTGACCAGATACGATTTATAAACCAGACAATGGAAAGCTGCAAGGAGATCAGTTCATCTCTTGTTGACTTATATATATCCAATAACGATTTTCGCATGAATGCTATTATGAAACGTTTAACTGTCGTTGCAACGATATTTATACCATTGACTTTCCTGGTTGGTCTATGGGGCATGAATTTTGAATTTATGCCGGAACTAAACTGGAAATACGGTTATTTATTTGCCTGGGTGATTATGTTATTTGTCGGAATATTCACCTGGTTATTCCTGAAAAGAAAGAAATGGAATTAATCTTCCGTAATCTCCTCATTTAATGGCAACTTGTCTATTTCAATCTTTGGCTGGTTATTCTTAAGCGGACGCGTGAATATACTTCCTAATTCCGTATTATCATTGAAAAATCCACCATTTTTAAGAAAGAAGAAATCGCCATCCACTCCTCCGGCATAATCCAAACGAACCTGTGCTCTGGCTGTTGCATCATAGCTAAAGACACCTTCTATCAACTCGTACCATTCTCCTTTGTCCGTTCTTGCCCATTGATTCCCAAAACGTACGGAACGTTCTAAGTATCCTTGTTCCGGCATGAAGTTCTCAAGGAAAGAATGGGCATTGGTATACCATGTATTAGTTTTGGGACGTAAGAAACCTGCTATCAGTTTCCATTGCTCTTCTTCTGGTTCGAAGAACCATGCATAGTATTGTGTATTTCCTTTCGTATCCGGACAAACACGGGTAAGGAATTTATAAGTTATCCCGGCTTTCCATGGATAGATCAGATAACTTTGGCCTCCTGACCCTTCATTACCAAACTCTCCGGTAAAAACCTTTTCTCCTTTACCTAATAATTGGATTCGTTGATCCTGCGGAATACTATCCGGATTATTTGTTTCAAACGGACTCCAAACAGAAAAGAGGATACGTCTTTCCGTTTCACTGTTTACCTGAATGCCACAATACCCTTCACCAAATCCATTAGCCATAAAGTAACTGCCAAGCTTATCTTCTCCTTCGGGTACTGTTATTTCGTTATAAAAGTATTCTACATTAGTTTCAGGTAAAGCATATTTCATGTGTACGGATGGCCCGCGTAATCCCCAGTATGGTTCAAAATCATGTACATAATTAATAGCACCTTCAGCTACTTCTCCATCAATGATTAGTTCAGTAATTATAGGAAACTGGCCTCCTTCCCGTTTAACACCCTGCATATCGATTCGTTGATATCCAGAATTTTTCACATGCAAATATCCTACAGGAATAATTTTATCTTCTTCTTCGTCCTTTACATTTATACTATACCCATTTCCATCATAAGTCAATTTGATAGCAGAACTACCGGAAGCAGCTTTGACCTTGACAAAAAGTTTTAAATCGCCTATTTGGGAAACTTTAAACCATGTAGACAGAACAGCTTCTTCTCCAGTCCATGAAACTATTCCATCTGTCGAAACAAAAGCATCTCCCTTACCGGAAGTCACGTATGTATTTCCTGCCAAAGGGATGGATATCGCATTATCAGACATTTCCATCTTAACCCCATTCCCGCAACCAATAAGTAAAAGAGCTGTTAATACAAAAAAAGTAATCTTTCTAACATTCATTATTTGATTATATTAAATCCGGTATAAGGAATCAAGGCTTTGGGTATTAATATTCCTTCCGGCGTTTGGTTGTTTTCCAGTAATGCTGCCACAATACGGGGCAAAGCCATAGCGCTTCCATTTAATGTATGGCATAACTGGGTTTTCTTATTATCAACACGATAACGGCATTTCAAACGGTTTGCCTGATAACTTTCGAAGTTTGATACAGAACTTACCTCCAACCAACGTTGCTGTGCTGCCGAATAAACTTCAAAATCAAAAGTCAAAGCAGAAGTAAAACTCATATCCCCACCGCATAAACGAAGTATACGCCATGGTAATTCAAGCTTTTCCACTAAAGACTGTACATAATCAACCATTTCCTGTAAAGACTGATAAGAGTGTTCCGGTTTATCGATACGGACAATCTCTACCTTATCAAACTGATGCAAGCGGTTTAATCCGCGAACATCTTTTCCATAAGAACCGGCTTCACGACGGAAACAAGCGGAATAGGCTGTATTTCTAATGGGTAAATCCGAATCATTAAGGATAACATCTCTATATATGTTGGTAACAGGAATTTCAGCTGTGGGGATAAGATAAAGGTCATCTTGGCCGATATAATACATTTGCCCTTCTTTATCGGGTAAATTACCTGTTCCATAACCGGATTCACCATTCACAAGATATGGCGGTTGAATCTCAGTATAGCCGGCATCACGTGCACTATCGAGGAAGAAATTGATCAGGGCACGCTGTAAACGGCAACCATATCCTTTGTAAACAGGAAATCCGGCGCCTGTTATCTTTACTCCCAATTCGAAATCAATCAGATCATACTTCTTTGCTAAGTCCCAATGTGGTAAAGCATTTTCATCCAACTCAGGTATTAATCCACCCTGCTTTTCAATAATATTATCTTCTGCTGTTTTGCCATCGGGTACGGAATCGTGCGGTAAATTAGGGATTTGAACCAATAGTTCGTGTATTTTTTTCTCGGAAGAATCTTTCGATTCCTCAAGCTTTTTGTTATTCTCTTTCATTTGTGCCACCTTGGTACGGGAAACTTCTGCTTCATCTTTTTTCCCTTCTTTCATTAACTGACCTATCGTCTTAGATATCTGGTTCAGTTCAGCCAGGTTAGCATCTAATAGTTGTTGTGACTCCCGTCTTGTTTTGTCTAACTCAATAATTTGACCGATAATTTCAGTTGCATCGAAATGCTTTTTGGCCAGTTTACGGATTACCTCATCTTTCTTTTCCGTAAGGACTTTAAGTGTCAACATATACTTAGATTATGTGTATAATTTGAAGCTGCAAAGGTACACATAATCTAAGAATAAAAAAGTTATCTGTTTACAATTTCAGTTATCCTCTTTCTCTTGTTCCGCTATCGGGATTAATTTCATCTACTGAATCTTGTATCTCATCGACGGTAAATTGAGTTTGAGAGATATCGCAAACCTGCTGTACAGGATATTTTTCTTTCAGTTTATCCATTTCGATTTTGGAAGTTGCTTTCATGTCTTTTCTGGTACGTTCTTCCGGTTTTTGAGTGGTATTATCGTTGTCTATATTTGCAACATCTGTAAAATCAGGAATTTTATTTGAAATATTTTCTGACGTATCCTGTATATTACCATACGTATAATCATTTGTTAATAACGGTTGTGTCGACAGGTTCTCTTTTGACACTTCATCTCTTCTATCCGCTATTGTTCTCATAAATTTTGCCATATCGTTGGATTTTTAATTAATAATATGGCAATAAAACACCCTGTTGAAGTAAATAGTTTAGTCTGTGCTTCTGAAATTCCCTGCCTCTTTACGGTACAACTCTTTTATTTCCGAAGAAGAAAGAGGTTCCTTAAATATATATAAATTATCAAACTGTCCTTCAAAAAAACGGCTATAGGGCATCTCTGCATTGCGTCCTATATTCCAGGGAACTTCTGTGTATTCTATTTCACCGGACACAGGTAATTCCTGCATAAGTTCGCCGTCTATATATAACCGGATATGATCTCCGCTACAAACACCTACCACATGATGCCATTGATTATACCAATTGTCCGGCACTTTTACTTTACAAGAGCCTCTTCCCCAGCCTCCGGCAAAGAAAACCAACGTCTCCTGGTCTTCCATTTTCATAAGGGTATAGTCACCTTTTGTAAAAAAATCGACATAACCTCTGGTTGGTTTCATCGGGAACATCCACGTAGAAAGTGTGATTGTATTACCTAAATTCATCAGGCTTTCAGAAGCAGGTAATTCTATATAGGAATTCTTTCCTGTCTGAATGGAAAAGCCTTCAATCTGTTTTTGCCATTTAATTGGACCATTTATCTGCCCATGATTATCAAATCCTGATTTATCTTGTACTAATGAATCGTTTTGATCGTCAAAATCAAAGTATAATGCCATTGATTCCAATGTAGTATCATATATTTTTAGTAGATGTCGTCCATTTAAGGAATGTAATTCTGTAAAACCATCACCTTTAACCTCTACAGTCCTACTTAATGTAATTCTTTCTCCGGGATCGAGCGTACATTCGGTTTCATACAGTAATTTATCTCCGAAATATACAGGAACCTGTTGAGTTACTGCATTACCTGAAACATTCTGCAAAACCATTTCAATATGGATACTATCACCCGATTTCACTAATGATTCAGACCGTATGGAGTGACATATAATAGCAGGTTTATCAACCGGGGAGTCTTTTACTACGATGGAGAACACAGCATTCTCTACATCGAGTTGATTGCTTCCGGCAGTATATAAACGGAAAGATATGGAATCAGTTACGATCTCATCTTTATTCAGTTTGATCCTTTTAGAGGCTACGACCTTACCTTTATTATATATATCTATATTTTTTGTTCCGGTAACTCCTTTATTCTCTAATGTAAAATATATAGTATTTTCCTGATCCGGCATGACTTCCTTATGAGCAACTGTTTGGTCTTTTAAAATGAACAGGGGGGTGTCGGTAGTCAGGGAATACGGACGTTCAAAACCATCGGTTTCTGTTTTATTGCCGGATAATGTATATTCCAACTTACCGCCTTTTATAATATTACGATGCGTGATATATAATTTCCGGTATTCTTCCCCGTTCAGATGTATACCGGAATAATATATAGCGTTCGTCGGGCCTTTTTTTGAGATAATAAACGGATTGCCGTCCGGTAAATGAATAATCACTTCATCAAAAGCCGGAGTGGTAAGAACGTACTGGTCCGTACCCGGACAGGCAGGATAAATACCCATCGTACTGAAAACATACCAGCTTGACATAGAACCTAAATCATCATTCCCAGGAATACCTCCTGGCAATGCAAAATAGTTATTATGCAATATATCATTGATTTTATCAACTGTCAGATCAGGCCGTCCGGCATAGGTAAACAAATAAGGATAATGTAACACCGGTTCATTGTCATGGATTATATATCCCTCCTCATAACATTTCTCCAAATGATTAACAAAATGTTCATCACCACCCATAATATTGATCAAATCCTGCACGTTGTGGGGTACAAAGAAAGTACTCGTCCATTTATTACTTTCCTGATATCCCATCTCACCGGGGTTTCTGATGAATGAGGTTTCATTACGCGGAAGCATATATTGGGTTTCAACATCATATAGTTCGTGGTAATTGAAAGATTGCATCTGAAAGAAAGCTGCTTCATTTTGCTTTCCCATTATAGAGGCAAACTGTGCTAACGCCCAATCATTATAAGCATACTCTAATGTAGTATTCACGGAATGTTCTTCCGTTGCCGGCAGATAACCTTTTTCCCAATAAGTATATATAGCTCTGCCATACCGGGGATTTCCACCCGTCATACACTCATACATTGCTTTATACATCTTCCCGGTATCAAAAGAAGTTATACCTTTCACATACGAATCCAGCACAGTAGGTATTACATGGAATCCGGTCATTGGCCCCACCGGTAAATATCCCTGCCGATCATACTGCTTCTCAACCGAACGAATCATATTAGCCTGTACTTCAGGTTTCAGCAAAGTCAATAAAGGATGCAGGCTGCGGAACGTATCCCAGAAAGAAAAGCCTCCGTAAGTTGGTTCCGCGTTCACGTCTGAAGTGATCCACGGCATTAAAAAAGAGTGGTATAAAGCCGTATAAAATTTTGTTTTCTCTTCATCCGGAGCGGTAGGGATTTCGATCACCTTTAACTCGTTATTCCAATCTTTATACGCCTTTTCACGGATAAAATTGAAATCCCATCCGGGATTTTCATATTCAATATTCTTTAAACTGCCTGCCCTATTCTCATGGGAAACACCGATCTTTATTAATAAAGGCTCCTCCCGCTTCGTAAATGTCAGAAAAAGCGTATCTTCTCTTTTAACTAAATCATTCCAAGGAGTGGTAAACCGGATAACACCGTTATAAACGGAAGTATGAATTTCATTATTTTGATGGGTGGTTACTTCCCCTGCATTAAACAATCCAATGGTATATTCCTTATTTTGAGGAGTATAACGAATGATTCCCGTTCGCTGTGTAGCAGTCAGTTCTATTTCGTCGCCTTCATCGAAACGTACTTTGTAATACCCGGCTGAAGCCTCTTCATTGGTATGAGAGAAAGCTTTTTGCTCAAAAAGAAAATTGATCTTCCCCGCCGAACCGTTCGGGTAACCGCTTCTATGCCCGACACACGAGAAAGAAAGTATTTCCTTATCTTCATAATAATATCCGCTTTCACCGGGACGCGTGCTTGTTTCGGGCGTTAATTGAAGCATTCCCCAGGGAGATACGGCGCCGGGGTACGTACCGCCATAATTCCCCCATTTCGTTTTAGCTATACTTTTCCCCGTTCCGATAAACGGATCGACAAATCGCGCTATTTCCTGTGTATGACTGTTTTTGGATATGGCAAACAGAATCAATAAAACTAAAAGAGTTCTTTTGGAAAGATACATAGTTTGTTATTTTTAGATTTAACAGGCCGGATAAAAGAGCCTTACTTTACACGTCCGCCGGTAACCCAGGTTCGCTGATAATAAGGTTCGCTTAGATCGCTAACTATAACACCTTTTGAGGTGCTGGTATGTACAAACCGTCCGTTCTTTAGGTAGATACCTACATGATTTGGGACTTTCTTTTTCCCTTTACCCGTTCGGAAGAAAACCAAATCACCTTCTTTAAGTTTCCCACGGCTTACTTTCTTACAGTTTTTTTTCAGCATATCAGCGGATGAACGTGCCAAATTTTTCCCATATACTTCCCTATAGATAATAGCAACGAAACCGGAACAATCTACCCCTTTTTTAGTATTTCCTCCCATCCGGTGCTTAACACCTAACCACTTTGACGCTTGCGTGTAAAGATATAAATTATCATCAGGCGTTACACGGACCCCAAACTGCCGGGATAATTTATCCGGTGATTCTACTCCGGCGGGAATACGTTTTTTTGTACCGCAAGAAGTAAATAACAAAAGCAACAGAAGCCATGATATAAATAAAGATTGCTTATTTTTCATCCAATAGCTTTATAAAGTAGTAACAAACATAGAGATTTTATTCTTTTCTCGCAATAAAGTAATGAATTGTTGACTAACAACTGCTTGTTTTGAACCATACTTTTTATCTGCCACCGGTCGGTGGATATTAATACACCAGCCGGTGGATATTAGTGCACCAATTGGTGGATATTAATCCACCGGCCGGTGGCAGATAAAATGGTCGTGACAAAAGAGTAAAAAGTATGTGACTAAAGCATTAATTATTCACATATTATGATGTAAAACATACAGGTGCTTATTTATGTTATTTATATATAACCGGAATATTTCTTAAATAATACATATTCGCTTTAGGTATTGTATTGGAAACATTATTTTTGCCGGATAGAATAGAACAGCATGCGATTTAACATATATATATCCTCTCTGCTTGTGGTTATCATCTTTGCAATAAGCATGGAAGCAGCCGGACAGAAAAAAATAGCCTCTTACCAAAAATATATTAACGACTATAGTAGTATAGCGGTCGACCATCAAAAAAAGCATAAGATACCGGCCAGTATCACACTGGCGCAGGCCATTCTTGAATCAGGTGCCGGACAAGGAGAATTAGCCCGTAAGTCAAACAATCATTTCGGCATTAAATGTCATTCGGATTGGAAAGGCGGAAAAGTATATCAT
>DAMCDT010000081.1:0-12440 GCA_032058265.1 Tannerellaceae bacterium | reverse complement strand
TGAGCAGTCGCACGATATCGGCTTCCGCTCTGCGTCGCTGATCGACGCTGAAGTCCGTATCACGGCGTTCAGGGAGGCTATTGCAGGCACGGAAGATAATCCGGGCGGTTCGAATGGTTCGTTCACATTTACCGTTACGCTCAGCAAAGGGAATGAACGGTTGACGACTTCTCCTGTGCAGGGCTTGATCATCGCGACCTGTTATGTAAAGAATCCGGTGTCGAACGAATTCCCCGGCGAAGCGTCGCCTAGCGGACAGCTGCGTGTCTCTGCCTGGCATGGCGGCCTGCTGGTTTCGGGGCTGATACCCGGCGAACGCTTCTACGTCTACAATATGCAGGGGCAGTTGTTCTACCATGCGGTAGCGACGTCTTCGGCCGAATATGTCGGGCTGCGTGATAGAGGTATCTATATTATCGCCAGCGGAAACAGGAGGGTTAAGGCAATGTTTTAGATACTTAGCTAAGCGCAGAGCGCTTAGCTAAGTCCTTCAACGAGGCCGTTGACGATGTCGATGTGTTGTGCCTGGGGTTCTTTGGGAAGTCCGGGCATTCGCATGATCTCGCCCATGACGATGACGAGCATTTCGGCTCCGTTGTTGATGATAATGTCGCGGACTTTCAGTTCGAAGCCTTTGGTGACGCCGTAGGCTTTCGGGTCGGACGAGAAGGAGTATTGTGTCTTGGCGATGCAGATAGGGTAGTGGGATATTCCCAGGGATTCGATCTGCTTGAGTTTCTTGTCGGCCAGCGTGGTGTATACGACGGAGGATGCGCCGTAGATGCTTTCGGCTACTTTCCTGACTTTATCACGAACGGTATCTGTGTCGGCGTAAGTGAACTTCAGAGGTTCGGAGGGACTGTCTGCGATCGTGGTTGCTACCATGTTGGCTAGCTCTACGCCGCCGTCTCCGCCTTCGGCAAACACGGTGTTCACGGCAAACCCTACTTCTTTTTCTTTGCAGTGCTCTGCCACGAGGTTGATCTCTTCTTCCGTGTCGGTGTCGAAACGGTTGAAGGTTACGATCACTTTCTGTCCGAAGCTTTTCAGGTTGTCGAGATGTTTGTCGAGGTTGTCGAGTCCGTTGAGGATTCCTCCGGTGTCCGGTTCTTTGATCTTGTTTTCCGGAACTCCGCCGTGGAGCTTCAGGCTCTGCGAAGTAACGACGATCACCGTTAGTTTGGGTTGAAGTCCTGCCTTACGGCACTTGATATTGAAGAACTTCTCTGCGCCAAGGTCTGCTCCGAATCCGGCTTCCGTTACGACGTAGTCGGCGTAGGTGAGAGCCATCCTGGTGGCCACGATGGAGTTGCATCCGTGCGCAATGTTCGCGAAAGGCCCTCCGTGCACGAAGGCGGGAGTGTTTTCTGTTGTCTGGACAAGGTTGGGGAGTAATGCGTCTTTCAGGAGGACAGTTATTGCTCCGGCAATCCCCAGGTCGTTTATGGTGAACGGCTCTCCGGTGTTGGTATAGCCGAGCAGGATATTTCCCACGCGGCGTTTGAGGTCGTCGATATCCGTTGCCAGGCAAAGGATCGCCATGATCTCGGACGCGGGAGTGATGTCGAACCCGGTTTCCGTAGGCACACCGTTGGCTGAGCCTCCCAGTCCTGATACGATGTTGCGCAGGCTACGGTCGTTCACGTCGAGGACGCGTTTCCATTTGATCTCTTTCAGTCCGTCGCAGCTTGTGCGGTTCTGGTAGATGTAGTTGTCGAGCAGCGCCGTGATCATATTGTGTGCGGAAGTGATGGCGTGGAAGTCTCCCGTGAAGTGCAGGTTAATGTTCTCCATGGGAAGCACTTGCGAATAGCCTCCTCCGGCAGCTCCACCTTTCATTCCGAAGCATGGTCCTAAAGACGGCTCGCGCAGGGCTACGATCGCCTTCTTGCCGATTTTATTGAGTCCCAGTGTCAGTCCGATGGAGACGGTTGTCTTTCCGATCCCTGCTTTGGTAGGCGTGATGGCCGTGACGAGTATCAGGTTATGTTTGTTGATCTCTTCTTCGTTGATCAGGTTTAGCGGTACTTTTGCCATATATCGTCCGTAGTTCTGGATCTCTGTCCGGGGGATACCTGTTCTGTCCGCTACTTCCTTGATCTTTAACAGGGACACTTCTCTTGCAATTTCAATATCTGATTTCATGAGCTCTTTGTTTTTATTATTTGTATAACAAACATACGCATAATATAGATTACAAAAAAGTGTAGATTTATTGCGGGCTGATAAAGCAGCGTCATTACTGGTGGATGTTCGTAAAGAATTATCTTCTTCCGTTAGTATGTCTATTGAAAAAATGATATATTTAGCACTTCAACCGTGAACAATTCTTCTTTATGAAAACACTGATTACTCTTAACCGTTTGTTTTTAACCTGCATTTTGTTGCCGATCCATTTGTCTTTATATCCCCAAGCGATCGACTGGAAGGATCATCCTGATGAAACATTTGTATTTGAGATAGATGAAAAAGATGCGGAAGCGCTTTTGCTTAGTGATCCGAATGAAGCGCTTGTGGTTAACATGTTGCATACGCCTGTTGCTTCATTTACGAAAGAATGGAGGGATATTCCCGATAAAGGGCATTTTATATATGCCAAGATCAATAAAAACAAAGTCTTCTATCAGTATGTACCCATCATCCCCTTTCAGGTGTTCCTTTTCAAAGAGTATGGTGTCTTTTCTTTACAGATAGTTGATAAAGAAGGAAAAGTATTGAGTAATGCAAAGGTCAGGATTAAGGGAAAATGGCGTCTATGGGATACAGCAGTATCTTTTGATAAAGAGAGTCAAACATATCGTATCAATGATACCTCTGAAAACACCAAAAGACTACTTACCATAGAGGCTGAGGGTTTTAAAATGTTTCTTGACTTAAATAAGCATTTAGTGAATCCATGGTATGGCGGATATAATGACTCTCCTTATACACCCGATTTTTATAGTTATATGGTAACTGATAAGAATAAATATAAACCCGGACAACTCGTCCGTTTCAAATCGTACGTATTATCTAATCGCAAAAAGCCTTTAAAGGAGGAACTATCTATTTGGATTCAGGGGAATAATTATAAATATAAAGATTTAGGTACATTATCTCCCTATAATCCCGGAGGATATGCAGGAGATATACAACTACATGATTCATTGGATTTAGAACTCGACCGGTATTATCCTATTCAGTTGCGGGATAAAAAGAATAGAATTGTAGCAAATGCTTCTTTCAAATATGAAGATTATGAATTGTACGAAAGCCGGATGGAAGTAAAACTCAGCCGGTATTTTCATTACTATCCGGAGGATAATCAAATCGAGATCAAAGTGACGGACGCCAATAACCTGTTGCTTCAAGATGTAAAAGCGGATATTACAGTCAAACGAAAGAGTGTTAATCATTCATATGCCGATGTGCTGGTTTTACCTGATATATTGCTATCCGAGCGAATCAACCTCAAAAACGATGAACCGACAACCTATACCATTCCAGCCAGTATATTTAAAGAAGCAGACGGATCTTATGAAGTAGAAGTCATTGTCCTCACACCGGATAATCAACGAAGGGAATGGAGGAAAACAGTTAACTATTTTTATTCGCATTATGATTTATCCTATTACACAACAAACGATACGGTCCATTTTCTCTTTAATGAATTAGGAAAAAATAAACCGGCTAAGGCAATGTTATTTTATGATGAGGCAAAAAAGGGCAAAGAAATCTGGCTTCCCCATAACGAACCTTTCAATCAAGGGCACCGTAGCTATTTGATTAAATTGGCAGACTATCCGGTTGAGAAACGTTTTTATACCGCCCATTTCAATTCCGGATTAGGTTTGACTGGAGGGATTATAGCTGATTCATTTAATGTAAAACTAGTTAATCCGTTAGCTTTAGAATTATCCTGGTTTTTGTATCAGGGAAACGACTTATTAGAAAAAGGCTCAGGCAAGGAATTCGATTTCAAATATCCGAATACTGATCTTGAAGTGGCTCATTATGTCGAAATATTCTATTTTATGGGTGATGAGGAGAAAGTCTTCAGACAGGTGTTCGTTCCTAAATCAGAATATTTATCTGTGGATGTAGATTTACCCGAACGAATCTATCCCGGTCAAAAGGTCGATGGAACAATTACCGTAAAAGACCATTTAGGCGAACCCGTAAAAGATGCCGACCTGACAGCTTTTGCCACTAATTCGCAGTTAAATTATCATGTACCAGACTTGCCCTACTACGGTTCATCTCCACGGATGAGAGAACAACGCTCGAGTTATTCCATCAATGAAAAGAATTATGCTTATTCAACCCAACTGGACTATAAGTTTTGGAACAAACATGCTAAATTGGATGAGATGGAGTATTATCGTTTCACCTATCCTTGGAACAAAACATTTATCCATACGGTAAATACGCCCGATTCAGTCACGCAATTTGCTCCTTTCGTAATGAAAGATGGTAATGCTGTCGATATCTATGTAATCGAAGTAAATGGAACTCCCGTTTATTTTTCATGGACAGAACAACCACGAGGGTATTCTTTCCTTGCTTCAGATACAAACAAACAGCAGATATCCATCCGTTTGCATGACAGGGCCCTTATCTTTGATTCTATCCGTTTTGAGCAGGGTAAGAAAACGATTATCAGTGTGGACCTGGATCATTTGCCCGGAAATGTCAGAACCGTAAAACTGCCAAATTACCGGTTTAACGAACACGAGGCGAACAATTATAAAAAGTATATAGCACGTTTTCCTGTTGTATGGGGAATACCGGCCTCTCTGATAATTGATACAACCGAATATTGGGTATCTCACCCATTACTTCTTGCTGAATATAAATCTAATACGTTAATCGGGCCAATACCGCAAGGTAAAGCGCGTTTCATGAATGGGGTTGAATATAAACAAGAAGGGGGCTTTTCTTATCAATTTGATGGAAATGTCGTATATAAGTATGATGTTCCGGTTTTGCCCTCAAACCTTCGTTTCACATCATCGGATCAATTCAACCGGCTGAATCAGTTCTACTTTTCACAAAAGGTGATTGATCAGATAATAACTGATTATAGGAATGAACACGATATATGGCGACCTGAATACATACAGATATCACGAAACAATATAGATATGCTCTTTCATTTACCGGAAGATAAAGAAAAAGCCGGAGTTGCTAACATTCTTTTCATGGATCGGAAAGATAAAAATATTTATCTGCCTGATAAACTATTTGAAAGGGAAAATGCGTTGAACATTCCGGAGGGAATATATGATGTGATCCTACTTTATAATAACGGAAAATATCTCTTACAGGAAAAAGTACCAATTAAAACACAAACTTATACAGAAGTCAAACTGAATGATCTGCAAATACAGGAACCAGACTCTTCCTCTCAGGAATGGCTCAAAATCAAGAGCTATTCCTGGAAGGATGATAATAAATATAAGTACTATAGTACGGAAGTAAAAGATATCCGGTATAGGGAATTTAGAGGTAATAAGGAGTCTGGAAATATTGTAATGGGGAGGGTTTATGATGAAATGAACGAGCCTCTGATTGGTGTATCTGTTCATTTGAAAGGAACCGACATAGGTACCATTACTGATATTGACGGGCAATTCAGTTTAGATATAGGCCAACATTCCGGAACACTTGTTTTTAATTACATTGGTTTAAAATCAAAGGAAGTAAATGTGTATGCATTTACCAACCTCACTGTTCCTATGGAAAGCGATGAATTATCGCTTGATGAAGTTGTTGTAGTGGCCTATGGGGTACATAAGCAAACATCTCTAACGGGATCCGTATCTTCAGATAGCGGGGATACTGGACAATCACCACCCGAAAAGCTGGATGATACAGAGAAAGATGAGTCTGAAATATTGGATGCTGAAGACCGTTTATATAATGAATTAATGCAATTGAACGGATTACGTTCGAACTTTTCGGATGTTGGTTTCTGGGAGCCCCGTTTGTTTACCGATAAGAAAGGAAAAGCAGCATTCTCCGTTACTTTCCCTGATAATATTACCCGGTGGGATGCAGTTGTTTATGCTATGAATCGGAAATTAAAAACAGGGACTACACGTAAATACATTCGGTCTTACAAACCATTGATGGCAGAACTTAAAACACCTCAATTCCTTGTTGCGGGCGATTCGGCTTATTTTAGCGGTTATTTGCGCAATTATACCCAATCAAATGAGATAACGGGCAATCTCTTATTTATAAATCAGGAAGATACATTAGCACATAAAAAAATTGGATTTACATCGTCTTATCAGGAACATTTATTAGTAAAAGCGACTGATACGGATAGTATTACCAGCACCTATCTGTTTACCCGTGATGACGGTTATGAAGATGGCGAAAAGCGTTCCATACCTGTTGCTCCTTTAGGAACAGAGATTGCAGGGGGTTCTTTACAGATCATGCGGAATGGTGACCAGGTAAGTGTTTTAGCAGAGCCGGGAGAAGAAGTGCATATTAAAATTACCGGTAAACAATTTGATATCTATATGGACGCAACTTATTATTTAACGGGCTATAAATATGCATGTAATGAACAACTCGCTTCAAAGCTAATAGGACTTCTGAATTATAAGGTATATCAACAGTATCTAAATGAACCTTTTAATTATGACAAAAACATCAATGAGATAATCAAACGACTGCTTAAGAATCAGAACGATAAAAAGCTTTGGTCTTGGTGGGAACGGTCATCCGAAACATCTTATTGGATGTCGGCACATATCCTCCGGGCATTGAAATTGGCAAAAGATGCGGGATATACGGTTGATCTTAATATAAAACAAATAGAGAACAATTATCTTGACCTACGGTCGTACAGGGCAATGAGGCTCGATGATATTGATTTACTTCATACATTGTCTGATTGGGGAACAGAACAGCAATATGCTCCGGCAGTTCAGTTCTTTGAACAAGAAATTCATCGTTTAGAATCGATTGAAGATTCCCTTTCGCAAAAATACACGACATGTGAAAAAAGGTCATACCTGAAAGAGAAATTACAATTGTGGGAAATACGTCAGAAACAACAGTCTGGTTACGTCTCAGACAGTATCCGGCATTATCTTAAAGAAGATGTTTTCGGCGCTGTCTATTGTGACGACGGTTTAAGGCGTCCATGGTACAATGATGTGTTAGCAACTACGTTGATTGCCTATCGTATCATCAGAAATGACTCCGCTTTGCAGGATATAAAAGAACCTATGCAAATGTATATACTGAATACGAAGCGTTTTGGATGGAATACCTATCAGGCATCCTCTGCTATTATGACCGTTCTACCTGATCTATTCAATGAATCGTATAATAAAGAGAATCCGGCGACTATCTTATTAAGTGGAAAAGAGGATAAATTGCTGAATGAATTCCCTTACGAAACAGTATTGAAAGCAGGAGAGCATCTTTCTGTTAAGAAGAAGGATGGAATGCCGTTAATTTATTCGGCTTATAGTTTGAAACGTGTAACAGGAGAACGTATCGGGGAAGCTTTTGAAGTATCTACCAATTTTAGTGAAGCTGATACGCTTGTTGCAGGTAAACCTGTCACATTAAAAGTTTATTTGCAAGTTAAACAAAAGAATGCTGAGCATGTAATGATCGAAGTTCCAATCCCTGCGGGTTGCAGTTATGAATCAAAAGACAGGTCATATAGCCGATATGAAACACATAGAGAACATTTCAAGGAAAAAGCCGTTATTTTTTGTGAGGCATTACCTGAAGGAATATATTCGTTTGAGTTGAAGCTACTTCCGCGCTACTCAGGTAAATACCATCTGAATCCGGCAAAGGCAGAAATGATGTATTTCCCTGTTATCAACGCAAACAATGAATTACGAAAAATAACGATCAATCAACATGAATAGAAATAACAACTTGCACCTTTAACGGGGAAATTGTATTTTTGCAGTCTGTTTCAACGAATTATTAATAATATTAAATAGAATTTATGGCAACTACTGCTGATTTTAGAAATGGAATGTGCCTCGATATCGATGGGCAATACTTTTTTATTGTTGAATTTTTGCATGTTAAACCTGGGAAAGGTCCGGCTTTTGTCCGCACTAAACTGAAGAACGTAACGAACGGCCGTGTAATCGATAAAACCTGGAATTCAGGTGTTAAGGTGGAAGAGGTTCGCATCGAACGTCGTCCTTACCAGTTCCTATATAAGGATGATATGGGTTATAACTTTATGCATCCTGAAACGTTCGAACAAATATCTATTCCCGGAGGCGGCATCAGCGGGGTAGATTTCCTTAAAGAAGGTGATATGGTGGAAGCTATGGTACATGCTGCCAGCGAAACAATTCTTACTTGCGAATTACCGGCACATGTGATATTGCAGGTAACTTATACGGAGCCAGGCATGAAAGGAGATACCGCAACAAATACATTGAAACCGGCTACGGTAGAAACGGGTGCCGAAGTGCGTGTTCCTTTGTTTATCAATGAAGGCGATAAAATAGAAATAGATACACGTGACGGTTCATATATAGGACGCGTGCGTGACTGATACCTTAACTAAACCTTAACTGTGAATAATATTCCTATTAAAGAGTGGGCGGTAGAAGATCGTCCGCGCGAGAAAATGCTTCTAAAAGGCTCTTCCTCGTTAAGTGATGCCGAATTGCTGGCTATCTTGATCGGGTCGGGCAATCAGGAGGAGTCGGCAGTACAGCTTTCGCAACGTATCCTCCGTTATGTAGATAATAACCTTAATACATTAGGCAAACTCACTATCAAAGATTTAGCGACTAATTTCAAAGGTATAGGCGAGGCTAAGGCTTTGACTATCGCCGCTGCCTTGGAGTTAGGACGCCGGCGGAATGCAAGTGACAGGCCCCAACTTGATTCGATTAGGGGTAGCCACGATGCTTTCCTTCTGTTTCATCCTTTAGTTTGTGATCTTCCTCACGAAGAACTGTGGATTGCATTACTGAACCGTGCGGGAAAGGTCGTCGAAAAAAAGAAGATAAGTCAGGGTGGAACGAATGAAACTACTGCTGATATCCGCATTATCTTGAAGTCTGCTATCAGTGTGTTAGCATCAAGTATTATCCTGTGTCATAATCATCCGTCCGGCAACATTCAACCAAGTGGGAATGATGATGCATTGACCGAACGCATTAAGAAAGCTGCAACTCTTATGGATATTAAACTGTTGGATCATATAATCCTCGCTGACAATCGGTATTATAGTTATGCGGATGAGGGAAAGTTATGACAGTTGATAATTAAGGGCTAGATCAAGAATTGTCAACTGTCTACTGTCACTTGTCAACTAAATAATGTATTTTTGTAAAAAGTAATGATTATGAGTAACGAATTTCTCCAGACAGAAGAGGCAATTGTTGCCATGCTTAAAACGGTTTATGATCCAGAAATACCCGTTAATGTGTATGATCTGGGTTTAATATATAACGTCGATATCGATGATGAGAAAAATGTACGTATCGATATGACCCTGACAGCTCCAAACTGTCCCGCGGCCGATTTTATCGTTGAGGATGTACGTATGAAAGTAGAATCGGTGCAAGGAGTGAATAACGTAGAGATCAATCTTGTATTTGATCCGATGTGGGACAAGGATATGATGTCTGAAGAAGCCAAACTTGAACTAGGCTTTCTTTAATCCATGATCTGTATGGGTGAAATACGGAAAAAGATATATTTTGCTTCAGATGCTCATTTGGGAGCGCGATTTCATAAAGATCCGATTGAATTAGAAAAAAAACTAGTACGTTGGCTCGATATTATCAAAGATGATGCTTCAGCACTTTTTCTCCTGGGTGATATTTTTGATTATTGGTACGAATATAAACATGTCGTACCGAAAGGATATATACGTTTTCTTGGTAAACTAGCCGAACTTTCTGACAAGGGTATAGAAATCCATATTTTTATCGGTAATCATGATATCTGGATGTTTGATTATCTTCCCCAACAGATTGGAGCTATTATACACAGGGATGTCCTAAAGATTGATCTTCTCGGCAAACGATTCTTTTTAGGCCATGGCGATGAAGTGGATTTCAGAAGTAAAAGCTTCCGTTTCATTCGTGCCCTGTTCCGCAATAAATTTTGCCAAAGGTTATACGCTGCCATACATCCCCGTTGGACATTTGGTTTTGCATTGGGATGGTCGTTAAGTAGCCGTAAAAGCGGTATAAAGAAAGGACACACACAGGAATATAAAGGTGAATCATCTGAATATCTTGTTTCATTCGCTAAAGAATATCTACAAACCCATCCCGATATCAATTTCTTTATCTTCGGACATCGGCACATTATGCTCGACCTGATGCTTACCCATACTTCCCGCCTTATTATCGCAGGTGACTGGATGCAACTATTCTCATACGTAGAATGGGATGGCGAAACACTGGCATTAAAGCAATTTGAATGTGAATAACAGTTAGTGTTTCTTATTTTAGATTATCATCAGTTTGATATAACTGATTGGGGAATAAACCTTTTGCAGAGTTTTTAAATTTTAGAAGTAACGATTTATTAGCCGTGCGTATTTCAGCGTTTTGCGTTGCAATACAATCAAATAACTCGGTTACAATTTACGATTCAACTTCTAACTAACCCCATATTTTTTACTTTTTTTATTTGATATATCTTAGTTTCATTCAGGGAATAGATAAGGCAACACTTTTACAGGAAATACTACCCGAAGCGAAGCGTAGTTGTGGAGATTTCCTCTAAAACCGCGAAGCGGGTTGGTTTGACGTTCTATTGCCTGTGTGTATTTTTGTATCTAAAATGAATAAAGGATTAGCCCGTTTTCATGATTTTTCTCTTAAGCATTACCATATCCTTTAGCTGGATGCCATTTTCATAGATTGGTGTATCGTAAATATCTGTGAAATAGTTCTTCTTTATACCATATTGAACAAAGCCGTTCTTTACATAAAAACGGATTTGCTTTATCCCGCAGTCGGCTGTCCCAACTATTATTTGCTTATATCCTGCTTCCCCAGTTATTTTAATGGCATTATCAATCAGCGAACTGCCAATTCCTTTACCTTGATGGTTTTCCGCAATGGCAATGTTCATTATTTCAATGGTATCGGCATCTATCTTATAAAGGCAGAACACACCAATCGGTTGTTTCGTTTCAGGAAGCTCGGCAACATATACCTCCGAGTCGAAAAGATATTTGTTAATCCCTTCTATTGTTTCGTCTGCCAACAAGAGCAGATCGTAGGGGTAATCGGTTGTTATTTGTTTTATTGTGAAGTTCATATATCTCTTTGTTTTGAAAGGTCTCAAATTTAGCAAATATCTGCGAATCATCCCTATTTACCTCTTAAAACTTTTATTTTGCGGCTTTCGGGGAGTGAATTAGTGCTTAACTTTACGCTTGCTTTAACTCTTGGAGTTTCTCCTTAAACCATTCCTGTATATCCTTGCCGTTTATTCTTAAATGTAGCTTATCAAACACATCATGGTCTTTAAGTATCTGTAACTTGGCATCCTGTACCTCAAAATCATACTGCAAATCCCATTTGCATGACTAATTTTAATATTTATAATTAGATTGGATTACTGCCTTTGCGGTCATGGTCGGTAGGATCATCGAGGAGTCCAGAGGGAGAACCCTTTGGGAGAGGTTGTGGGTGAACTCCGATAGCAGCCCTTGTTTAGGTTAGATAGGTTCGCAGATATTCTTCTCCATACCCTCTAATTTCCCTAAACGGTATTGGTGCGGCATTTCTTCTCTTCACGCAGGAAGTGTTCAAAGTCGTTGATGAATGTTAGGTTCAATTCTTTGAGTGGTATATCTTCTCTGTGGTAGATAGAGGGGAGAAACTCCCGGATATGTTTACAGACGGTACGATAGCGAGCAAAAGTACCCTTTGCACGGCTATAACCGACTTTCTTCTCGAACTCGGCATTATGTTGTTCGAACAGCTTTAAGAGCGTTTCTTGCTTTACCCCGATTACGAGATAGGCGTTTTCAACTTGATGACGGTAACATAGCCGTGTCTGCATCGGTTCTTGATAACGACGGTTTACATCGACACGGATTCTGTAAATGGCGAGATTGATTTTGCGCGCTTCGGCACTTTTTCCCGCTGCTCGGTTGTTTTTCACATCCCACAAACGAAGCGGAATATCCATCTTACAGCTAAAGTGTTTAACTCCGCCGTCCACAGTTATCCGGCACATCAAGGCAGGTTTCCGTTTAGATTTTTTTGGCTGCCTTTCTTTACATAAAATAAGACCTTAAATGTTGACCTCATGACTCAATGTTTTTGGGTTTACAAAATTAGTTATCATTGAGTTATCGGACGGTTTGCAAAAATCATGCAATACGCTGAATAATAATCGGATAGCAAGAGGTATGCGTTTATTACCAAGTAACGAGATGGCTACGTAACTCTTGCTGTGTTCTGCTCAAATTCGTT